>CAMCZE010000274.1 GCA_945885655.1 Bacteriovorax stolpii
AATGGTATAATAAAAAAAGACTGCATGGATCTCTGAAGTACAAATCACCAGAAATGTTTATTGAAAAGTTTAAATCAGGGCTGAACTATGAATATAAAATTTCAGCTTAAGCTAACTAGGAATGTGTCCAGAATAACGGGGTTGACAGGGTTATACATAAAGCTAAGATGTTACTAGATATTTTGCAAGTTTATATTCTGGAACCAAATTAGGTGATTATGCAGGCAAGCCTTGAAATTTTTATTCCGATACTTTTTAAGGTTCTATTAGGCCTTGTAAGTATCAATATGCTTATCAACTTAATCCTTCTTTATACTCAAAGAAAAAAAATGTACAAACTACTCGCCCTTTATTGGCCAGCAGTGATGTTAGTTTTTTATATCCAGTCTGTTTTTCAAAGCAATCCTTTATCTATTTTATACGCAGGGAGTTTGAGTTTCATTTCTTGCACGATTTTTGCAAAAATAGGATTCGAGGCCATTGGAAAAAACTTTCCACTTAAAAAATACGTCATCGTTTATTTGTTGGCCTCGCCTTTGTCCTATTTTTTGTATGACCAAGGTTATAATTTTACGATTTACGCCATGCCTTTAGCTTTGGCCGTCGCGATGCCAATGATGGACACGTTTTACCAAATCTATTTTCAACATCGTTTAGAGACCACTCGTTTACAGAAACTTCTCGGAGTCATGTACGTGATTCAATCTGTTCACTGTGTTAATTTTGCTGTTTTTAGAATGGATCAGGAAACTCAGCTTTGGGGATGGTTCGTTGCGTATGCGATTTATGATACTTTAGCGGTTATTCTTCCTTCTATTGCTCTTGAGCAGGCAAACATCTCTGAAAATGAAAGACTCACAAACCTAGTCAAAGAGCGGACAGCAGATCTAGATGCATCTTTAAAAGAAAAAGATCATCTTTTGAAAGTACTCATGCATGATATTTCAAATCCATTAATGCTCTGCCGTTTTTATCTTTCAAAAATTGAAGCCGTTGATGAACATAAGATTTATCTAGAAAAAGTCATGAAATCTAAAGAGGCCATTGAACACATCATCCAACAGGTAAAGGGTGTGTATGGGCAAAAATATGGACATCAATTTTTACTTAAACCTGTGGATCTAAATGATTGTATCAGTGAGGTTTCCTTTCTGTTCTCACAAAGTCTTGAGACAAAAAATATTTCGCTGTCTTTTAAAAATAAGCTTTCCCCGGACACAAAAGTTTTGGCCGAAAAGATCTCACTTATTCATAGTGTTTTGAGTAATATTATTAGTAATGGTGTTAAGTTTTCCCATCCAAATACTCAAATTGAAATTTCCGCAGAAGAAATTGATAATTCAGTTGTCTTAGAGATCAAGGATCAGGGCCCAGGAATCTCCATGGAAATTATCAACCATCTTATGAGCAATAGTTCTATTCCTAGTAAAATGGGCACAGAGGGTGAGCAAGGATCTGGTTTTGGTCTATCCATTGTGAAATCATTTGTCGATTCCTATGGAGGACAGATTGAATTTGACCCTCGTTACATGCTCACTCATCCCCAGGACCATGGTACAGGTATTCGAATAACATTTGATCGAGCTTAGGCAGCTTTTTTTGAGTCCTTGCCTAAAGTGCGTTCTGTGGCCTCTTTAAGCATATCACTATAACAGATTGCTGATTGTTCCATGGCAACGTTAATTTCTTTTAAGCGCTCAGTTCTCAGATCTTTTACAATCTCTAAAGCCTTTACTATATGGTCTGGATCATCATCAGCATGCACTTGAACAAATTTCACGCACTCCTTTCCATATAAAGGGGTGAGTTTTTCTTTAAGCCATTTAAAGTCTCTTCCTGCCATCGTCTCTAGGACTAAGATGTAGCCCATCAGTGCTACAGGATCGATATGTTCAATTTTAAAATACTGGATCTCGTACATGGTTTTTGTCTGTGCAAATTCTGGAAAATCTTCAATCTTATAACCTAGTTTTTGAAGGTCTCTTAAGGCAATAAGCTCATGTGAGTTTTCTTCCTCAGCATGTTTTAAAAAACGACGATGGAGGACTTGATCTTTTTGATCAAACCTTGCTGCAGATGCTGCTAAAAGACGAATAGAGTGACAGACATAATAATAGGTCTGAGCTAAAAATTGAGCATAGGCCATTTTGTTTTCCCATGGGTAATGACGGATGGCCCTTGAAGCGATTTCAACAGTACGTTCATAATTAGGCAGCATACTTTATGTCTCCTGTTCTTAGGGAAGGTGAACTGTAATCAATAATTTCAGTAGAATGTTTCCATACGTAATTGACAAGATTTTGAATTTGAGGATTTGTAAGCGACTCATCTAAGTCTTTTTTCCAACATACAATATCAACTTTCCGTCCTTCGATAAGATAAGGAACATCTTTTGCCAGCGGTTGGGCCCCGGTACGATAGGCAGCTCTCTCCATTCCTTTTTCTAAACGAACGAGGGCAACCATCGAGTCAAATGAAGAGTTTTTAAGATGTCTTGTAATAATGGCAAACATGAGATCTTTCCAGCGAACACCCAAGGCGGAGCCGCGGAATTTATGCTCCAAGGCCAGGTTGCAACAGGCGAGTATTACGTTAGCATCTCTTTTAATTCTTGCTTTTGTTATTTCTGGCCAGACCTTGAAATATGAATCATCCCAAGTACATTCCTGTTTAAGATCTAAAGTGTTTAGGGTGGCCATGCAGGCAAGTTCACCTTCATATAAAAGTATGGCTATGTGTGTGTGCCGCGAAAAAGTATCAGAAAAAAAGCTCTTCGTTAAGTAGCATTTCTTCCTTGAACGTTTGAGACCATATGGTTTTCCATGATAGGTAGGCCTGGTTATAAATATCCTGGTATTCTTGAGGACAGAAACGGGTAGGTAGAATGATAAATCGAAGTTTCTCTTTTTTAATACTATTTTCCATCCCACAGGTCCTTGATTGAGATAACTGAATCATAATGAAGAAGGCCTAAATATCAAAATACGGCGTCTTAATCCTTGAAAAGACATAAGTTCTTAAGAAAGCTTAATCCGTTTTTGTCACAGAACTGTGGCTTTTAAGATTTCTTAAGAGTGATTAAAAAAAGGACAGTCTTTGCATTTTATTCATATTTCGTCCTTGGGCCTGGGTTGTGAATTAATATAAGGACATGAAAAAGATATTTCGCTTTCTCTTTTTGGCCAGTCTCTCATCTGTTGTCTATGGACAGGAGATTAAAGAAGATGCCTCCTTATGGAAAAAGTTTAGGGACTATACTCCTGTTGCTAAGGCCATTTTTATGGGGAACTTAGACAACGCTGGCATGAGTCCTCGTGCTATTTTTCAACCTAATTTTCCAAGTTGGAATAAGATTCATGATTCCATCAATGAAGATATGCAGTTTGAACGTTGTGATTCTATTGAATGTGACACAAGTTATGAACGAGACATGGCCGAAGTGACCAATGGACGCCTGGCCTATGCAGAAAAAATTGAACTTTTGGATAATGAAGAATCGTTTAGTATTCGCAAAAAATTAATTCAAAATGCAAGAAATAGTATTTATGTGATGGTTTGGGCCATCTATAATGATGAGACTGGCAAAGAATTTGAAGAACTTCTTATGGATGCCATTAAAAAAAATCCTAAACTAGATATCAAAATTATCGTTGATGGCAATATTGCGACGATGCCTGGCCATTGGGAAAATCTTTTACGTCTCAAAGAAAGATCAAAAGGAAAAATACGCACCATCCATTGGAAAAGCTGGAAATATCGGGCCAATGGGACTCATCGAAAACTTTTTATTGTAGACAATGAACATGTGAT
>CAMCZE010000275.1 GCA_945885655.1 Bacteriovorax stolpii
AAAGAGCTCAGAAGCACAAGCTTAGTTTGTCTTTCAATATATCGAACCAATGATTGATAAAGGAAATACCCTAAAAAAAGTAAAACTATATAAATGAAGCCCAAACTTAAAATACCCAAAGAAAAACTTTTTTCAGATATAAAATGGGCAACAATTATTGCCAAAAATCCTTCAAAAATATATACATAAAAATGATGACTTAAAATCATTTCACGATGAGAAAATGTTTTTGCTTCAATCAAAGATGATAATAGAGCGCTACGTTCCTGATGAAACTTTCGCCAATTGTAGGCCGTGGCGAGAATGAAAAAGAGAATGTAGAGCATGAGTTTTTTCTCCTTGCTCTGTATCGGAACATATAATCAAAATTATTAAATTTAAAACTCTAAGGCGACTAAACAAGTCTTCTTAATTTATGACTCTGACAAATTTAGTCTGTCTCTTGTCTATAAGGTTCTGATTCATGTTAGGTATAAATAATGAATATCTTCTCTCTATCAAAGCAGAAATCAGAAACACTGTTCTTCATGGTTAACTACAACCATCTGATCGGCCACGTTACCAAGACCCATAGGGCCTAAACTTGCTTTTACACGCACAGGATATTTTAGAGTTGTAAGTCCTGTGCAATTAAAACCTACCATTGCCTCCTCTATCATACGTTCTGAATATAACGAAAGAAGGGCATAAAGCTGCACTGAAGGCATATCACTTTGGAATTTTTCCAAACATGCCTTACGGCAATGCCATTGATTTTTTCTGGAGTAAGTATCATATTCTTCGAGTTGATAAACCTTAAGGGGCGTAGGAATCATCTTGTGTGATCCCGAGATAGGAGAATACACACGGATCTCACAATCACACTCAATGGCATATACGTTAAAGGTCAAAATAGATAAAAGTCCCCAGAGAATGATCGTCATATGGAGGCTTATCGGAAGGGGCTAGATTTATTTGAGATCATACCAATTTTCGCCAATACCCATGTCCACTTTGAGCGAAACAGTCAAGGTCACAGCACCTTCCATTTCTTTTTTCACTAAATCCTTCATTTCTTCGAGTTCGGAAGGAACAACGTCAAAAATCAATTCATCGTGTACCTGAAGAACCATTTTAGATTCAAGTTTTTTCTCTTCAAGAATCCTTTGGATATTAATCATGGCGAGTTTAATAATGTCAGCAGCTGTTCCCTGAATAGGACTGTTGATTGCGACTCGTTCTGCCATGGATTTAATCTGGCGATTAGTAGATTTGATGTTAGGCACAGCTCTTTTTCTTTCAAAAAGAGTTTCTGCGTAACCAGTGGCTTCCGCTTTTTCTTTTAATTCATCTAAAAAACTTTTTACCCTGTGGAATTTTTTAAAATAATTTGAGATGTATTTTTTGGCATCACTTTGAGAGATTTGAAGTGCTTGTGAAAGTCCAAAACTTGTCTGACCATACATGAGACCAAAGTTAATGGCCTTGGCACTGTTTCTCATATCCTTATCCACTTCGGCCAAGGGAATATCAAAAATTTCCGCTGCCGTTTGACGATGAATATCTAAATCTTTTTGGAACGCTTCCAGCATACTTGCATCTTGTGAAAAATGGGCAAGAAGTCTTAACTCTACTTGAGAATAATCTGCTGAAAGTAAAACTCTTCCTTTTGAGGGAATAAAACCCTTACGAAGTTTTCGTCCATTCTCCGTTCTTACAGGTATGTTCTGAAGGTTCGGATTATCAGAAGAAAGCCTTCCTGTCGCAGCATTACTCGGTTGGTAGTGCGTATGAATTTTATTAGTTTTAGGATTCACCATTAGAGGCAAAGCCTTAATATAGGTGCTTAAGAGTTTTTCCACTTCCCGATATCTTAATAACATTTCAGGAATAGGATTAAGTTTCATTCCTACTAATTCTAACAGGACGTCAGCATCAGTTGAATAACCCGTTTTTGTTTTCCTGATCACTGGCAACTGCAATTTTTCAAATAGAAGTTCTCCTACTTGTTTAGGTGATCTCAAATTTATCTTATCTCCGGCAATTTTTTGCACTTCTTTTTCAATTTCTTCAATCTGTTTTGAAAATTCTAATTCGAGTTCTTTATAAAATGCTACATCGAGAGAAATGCCCTCAAGCTCCATACAGGCAAGGACCTTCATTAAAGGTATGTCGAGATTGTCATAAGGTCTTTCTACAGAGAGTTCTTTCATCTTGGCACGTAGAATAGGATAAAGTTTTAAGATCACTTCAGCCTTTTCTCCATGAATATTCATATCGGCTTCGCTCGATTCACCAAAAAGATCGCCCTGGCCTTTAGCGGCAGTCTTAAGTTGATATCCTAAAAACTCTTCAGACAAAGCTGCTAGTTCATGTTTCATATCAGGACTAATAAGAAAATGGGCCTGAGCTAAATCAAAATATTTAAATTTTGGATTCACCCCTGCAATCATCGCTAGCTGTAGAACTGGTTTTGACTGATAACAAATGAGTAAAGGGTTTTCTTCATGAAGGATATTCATAAAGGTCACGGCTTCTTCTTTGCCCATAGTAACATAAGCACACGCCTTCGTAGTGGCCACGCACATACCTTTCCAGTATTGATGCTGGTTAAGTTCATCATCGCAAATACGGGTAACTGAAATTGTATGTTCGCCTTTGATATTTTTTCTTAACTCTTCTAAGGTCCAGCGCTCAACTTTAAAAGACTCTGTCGACTGAGAAGGAAAATTTTTAATCTCTCCTCTAATGGCAATTTTAAAAACCTGCAACTTAGTAATCCAAGATTTAAAGCCAACTTTATTTAAAAAATCTTCTATCTGCGGACTAAAGATAAGTCTGTACACTGCGTCCTGGGCAGTAAATTTTAATTTAAGATCAGTCACGATCGTGGCCAATTGTTTAGAGATTTTTGCTTTGTCAGGGTGTTCACTTAAAGCGGTCTGGCAACGTTTGTTTTTAATCAGTGAGATATTTTCAAGAATTTTCTCTAACGTCCCATAGTCCTCAAGGAGACTTTGTGCCCCCTTAGGGCCAATTCCAGGAACACCAGGAATATTATCTGATGAATCTCCAATCAAAGAAAGGTAATCCACGATTTGCTCTGGATACACACCCATTTTGTCCTTAACGTCTTCCCGTGAATAAATTTTTTCTTTCATCGTATCAAGAAGTTTAATGGGTCCATCCACAAACTGCATAAGATCCTTATCTCCTGAGGCTATGAGGATCTCATCAAAATCATTTTTCCACTGCATTGCCACGGAACCGATAACATCATCAGCTTCATAACGGGCCATTTTTATTTCCGGTAATGCAAAGGCTTCAATCAATTCATCAATCAAAAGAAATTGTGGAATAAGATCATCAGGCGGTGCTGTTCGGTTAGCCTTGTATTCAGCATAGAGTTCTTTTCTAAAAGATCCTTCCTTTGTGTCTCGTGCAACTAGTATGTGTGTTGGTTCATATTTAACAATCATATTATGAAGCATTGAGAGAACTCCATAAACAGCATTAACAGGAGTTCCATCTGGGGCATGCAAAGGCCTGATAGCGTAGAAGGCCCGGAAAATAAAATTCGAGATATCAATGATGATTAATTTTTTCATGGTTTCCTAAATTACTGTGGAACGGGAGGACTATCAAACCACGGCCCCTTGGTCTTGCGCAAATCTAATCTTGTGCCATCGTTAGCGATAACTGTAGTGTCCGCCATAATATCGCCAAGACGATGTGCAGAATCTAAACGAAATAAAAAATAAACTTCCATCGCAGCTAGT
>CAMCZE010000276.1 GCA_945885655.1 Bacteriovorax stolpii
CTCACGAGGAGCAGCAAAGGGAGATTCTACTTCTTCATATTCTTCAGCCGAGGATCGATTCATTCTTCAATGCCCAGTAAAATACGTCCTGTATTTTTTTGAGGTTAGCGGGTATGTTAAAATTTAACATACCCCGCATAAACTCTACAATACTTAACAATAAAGAAGTTTTTTCCTAGTAACGAGGTCTGCCATATGCTGGTCTTCCGCCACGGCCACCGCCACTGCCCCCACGACTGCCCCCACCATATCCACCACGAGATCCACCACCGTAACCGCCGCCGCCTGTTGGAGCGGTTGCAAGTTCAATGCTAACTCTTCTTGTTCCATACATTTCCCCTTTAAGGTTCATGATGGCATCAGTGTGTTGAACAGGAGCTTCAAGGAAAGCAAATTTTTCTTTGGTATCAATTCGTCCAATATCACGTCCGGCAATACCAGTTGCTTGTGAAACAAACTTGATCAAATCACCAGGAGTTGCTCCATCCATAGTTCCTAAGTTGATGAAAAATCTCTGCATCCCAGTTGTTGCACGAACACCTTGTTGACCCGCAGGGCGAGAAGCAACATCAATATCCTGAGCTTTTTGGTATCGTTTAAGAGTGTTCTCGAACATGAAACCATAGATCCCTTTAACAAGATCTTCTTTGGCCATATCATCAAATTTTGCTTTAAAAGAATCATAATGAAGAACTTCTTCATCTTTGAAATTTGAAACAAGATCTTTGAAACGATCCATAGATTTAGCAAGAATTTTTTCACGGATTTCAGAAACTTGTGGAAGCTGAATGCGCTCAATTTTAGCTTTTGTGATTCTTTCAATTTGTCCAACACGAGATAATTCTCCCGGCTCAACGATTGAAAGAGAGATACCCTTTGCTCCCCCACGGCCAGTACGACCGATACGGTGAACGTAAGCTTCATTGTCTTGTGGAAGACCGAAGTTAATAACGTGAGTAAGATTGTTTACATCGATCCCACGAGCAGCAACGTCTGTACAAACAAGAAGGTTAATTTTTTTCTCTTTAAATTTTCTCATTGTCATGTCACGAGATGCTTGGTCCATGTCTCCATGAAGTGCGTCTGTTGGGTAACCACGAGCATTTAATTCATCAGTTAGTTCTTTGGCACCGATTTTTGTTTTAGTGAAAATAATGGCGTACATGGCCTCTGAAAAATCCATGAAGCGGCAAAGAGCTTCAATTTGGTTATCACGACGAACAACCACTAGTTTCTGATCAACTGAATCGGCCGTAAGAACTTTTTTAGTTACTCGAACGGTTACTGGGTTAGAAAATTCACGGTTAACCATGTCTGAGATTGGTCCCGGCATTGTTGCAGAGAACATCCAGATTCTTTTTTCAGGCACTTTTTCGATGATAGAAACGACATCGTCAAAAAATCCCATATCCAACATTTCATCAGCTTCATCTAAAATAACAAATTTTGTAGCATCAAAACGTAGAACACCACGTTCAATAAGATCCATCACTCGTCCAGGTGTACCAGCAACGATTTGAGGCTTTTTAGCTTTAAGATCTTTAATTTGAAGGCCTACAGAAGTTCCACCATAAACAGACATAGAACGAATAGGTTCAAATGAAGAAAGTTTTTGAATTTCTTCGTTGATTTGGTTGGCAAGCTCACGAGTAGGGGCAAGGATCAGGGCCTGAAGACCTGGATTTCTGAAATCCAACTTTTCAAGAAGTGGAAGTA
Source organism: Bacteriovorax stolpii (assembly GCA_945885655.1). Lineage (GTDB taxonomy): Bacteria > Bdellovibrionota > Bacteriovoracia > Bacteriovoracales > Bacteriovoracaceae > Peredibacter. The sequence continues at coordinate 1,717 of CAMCZE010000276.1, forward strand.
CGAAAGCAGCTGTTTTACCAGAACCCGTTTGGGCCTGACCGATAAAATCAACATCTCCTTTCAAAAGAACAGGAATCGCCTGTTCCTGGATTTCAGATGGATTTTCATATCCCATCTTGGCAATAGCTTTAAGTGAAGACTCTTTGAGTCCTAAATCAATAAATGACATGCGTTTTCTCCTTTAGAGAAAAATAAATATTATGCGTTTTTTTTGAATGTGAGAGACGGTCTTGGTCTCAAAACTATCCTCGAGAACCACTTAGACCTAAGACAGATAAGATCCGGGTGGGAGCAAGGCAACAAAATGACGACTAAGGTGTAATTATCAAAGATGTTAGGAAATGTAAAACACAGCTCGATGACCGTGTATATTCAATAGACGATCATTAAAATCAAGATCTTATCTGTGACTTTTAATTAAAAATGCCTTGATACAAATGCCTTTGGCCCTTATTCTTTTTTATAATGAAGTACATTTGCTTTAATTTTTTAGCAGTCTTGATGCTTTTGACATCGTTACAGATTGGTACACCATCAGAGGCTTCACTCATTGCAGACAACGAATCTTCATCACTGAGCGCATTACCAATACTGCATCTTAATCCACTGCGATCTCCCACAGGAAAGAGCGAACTAAAACTCCATTATATTGCCCAAGATTTTATCCCTATCGTACACATTGCAACTGTTAACTATGTGGCCGCGTCTTTTCGGCACTATTTACCCATTCATTCCTATGAGAAAGAAAAAGAGTACTTCCTTTTGATTTAGAATGAATCCTTTATACTTAAAGGATTCTAACTAAATAAGGAATTTCTCATGCAAATGAGTCCATTAGATGTTGGCGTAGTTGTCGTATACATCATTTTAATTTTTTCGATCGCCCTGCGTGCAAATGTGTTCATGCGCAAACATTTTTTGGCCAAGAGAAAAGAAGGGCTTAAACCTATTGAGAGTCACTATCTCGCTGGGAAAAGCATAACCTTCCTTGAAGCCCTTCTTTCCATCATTGCCACCGAATTTTCTGCGATGGCATTTTTAATCATCCCAACTTATGTTTATTTTGAAAACTTAAGCTACTTACGCTTCATCATTGGAGCATGCATCAGTCGCTCTATCATCGCTTATTATTTCCTCCCACTGATATACAATAAAGGACTTACGATTTTTGAAGCTCTCGCACGAGGGATTCATGGTTACCCTGAGATTAGAAAAGAAGGAAACAGCGGAAAAAAAACTTTTGCTTTTTTTTATATTTTCACAAAAACTGTAGGCGTGAGTGTAAAGCTACTAGGCGGATCCATTCTTATCGCTGAGTTTTTTGGCACTTCCTTGTTTGTGGCAATCGTCTTAATTGCACTGATGACCTACCTTTATATTATGTTAGGTGGTTTGAAGGCGGTGGTTCGAACAGACATGATTCAGGCCGGGATCTTCATCGCCGGCGGCTTCATGGCACATCACGTGGTGGGACAAATGAGTCATTTCTCTTGGGGAGAACTGGTGAATTTTGGTTGGGAAAGTGGCAAATTCAGCCTGTGGAGTGAAGACGTTGGTATTATGAGTTTTGTGTATGGAATTATAGCTGGATTTGCATACGATGCCGCCACTCATGGGGTTGATCAAGATCTCACTCAAAAACTTTTTGGTGCCAAAGATATTAAGACTGCACAACGGGCCCTTGCCTGGTCTGCTTTAGGCTCTTTAATTGTGAACTTAATTTTTTTAAGTTTGGGTGTAGTTATCTGGGCATACTATACAAAACACGGCCAGCCTCTCCCTAGGCCGGAAAAGATTTTTTCTTATCTCATAGAAAATCATTTTCCGACACCCATGAAGGGCCTGATGGTGGCAAGTATTCTGGCGGCCTGTATGTCGACTTTGGATTCCTCAATAAATGCCATGAGTGCAGTGTTCTGGAATGATCTCATGAGTGTGGAAAGATCCAAGATGTTCCGAGTTTATATTAATCTTGATAATTTCATTATCACCATCACTATCATTGTAACATCTTTTTTGATCTCACTCATGCCGGG
>CAMCZE010000277.1 GCA_945885655.1 Bacteriovorax stolpii
ATCTTATCCGGATCAAGTGAACTCACGACTCTAAAACCATCTAATCCTACATGAGCTGAAAAACTGAAATCACCGTAGTCTAAAGAACGTGTAAGGAGTTTTTTTTTTCCTTAGGAGCATTTTCCTGAGCGTGAGCGGAAGACATGATATTGACTGAGAGGCTAATCTCATCACCAAAAATATTTTGCATGATACTTTTTCGATAATAGATCATTGCTATCAGCAGAATAAATCCTGCGATACCAACATATTTGAGATAATCTTGTTTTTTAAGATCGTTTTTTGTTAAAGGGCCTGACTTAAATGCTATACTTTCACGTTTCAGTTTTTTTTTCCTGAATTGTTCTGTAATACTAATTCTTCGATAGGAAAGTCCGGAATTTTTTCTTTCGAAGTATTCTTTTGTCCAGGAATGTTGATATTCCCAATCACTGTGATGTCGTTACGTTCCCCTGTATTTGCATGCTTATCTGGCGAAACAATAACGTCTTTTGCTTCACTAATAGGATTAAATCCTTGCACTTCTTCCCCTAAAAGGTACTTTTCTACTAGTTCTGTTTCTCTCACAAAAAACCAATACCCGTTGCCAGCACACAACTCATCATCGGCCTTAATAGAACTATTGTTATAGAGCTCAAGCACCTTCTCCTTAGAGACAGGTCCTAAGATGTGATTTGATTTTGTTCTGATCAACCAGTTTTTATCCATGTTTACCTGGCCAATAGGCCAATAAGTGCGGCCATATCCTGATCACTAAACCTTAAACCAAGAGAAACCGTAGCACTTTGTTCTCCACTTTTTGAAACCAGATCTTCTCCGGCAACCCTTGCAAAAAGCACGTTCCAAAGTTTAATTTCCGAAATGAGACGTAGGTTAGGACCGATGTCTTTTTGATAATCAAAAACTTCCATCCCTGTTCTAATTCCCCAATCAGGAAAAAAATAGTCTACCCCTACACCACCAGTCGATTCAATGAGACCGGCCCGAAGTCCAAAACGCTGAATCCGTCGACCAATCTGAAAGTTAAATTTAAAGTCAGACTTATTGATTTTACGCGTTTCCACTTTTGTTTCAGGTCCATCATTTACACTTGTGAATGTAACTCTTTCTTTTTCTGTCTGGGGCCCAAATTCATTGGTCACAATACCTAAACGAAAGAATCTCTCAGGCGCAGGATAAAGGTCAAGATCAAAGCGGGTATCTCCACCTGTTCTTGTATTTGCTCCTGTAGAAAGAGCAATATCGGCTTCAATGTTATTGATTCGATTAACAAGACGATTAACACTTGAAAGAGTTTGTGAGACTTGATCCACGACTGCATCATCACGAAGAAGTTTACCAACAGTTCCTTTACCGTCTTTCAGATCAGTCATGATGATCTTAAGATCACCTACGGCTGAGTCGGCCTTATCAAGGATAGGACCAATTTTAGTTAAATCGGCCATGATAGAATCTTTCTGATAACGATCTGTTTCATAGGCCAACTGCTCAGCAATGGCCCTAATATCCTCAACAATTTGACTAAGTTTATCTTCGTTTGCAGTTGTGACCCGTTTAAGACTTGCTGTCATTGCATTTACATTTGCAATAATTTCTTTTAACACGTTTTTACCATTCTCATCGCGTAAAGAGTCTTTAATGTCTTTGACGATATCAGAAGCATCTTTTGTGAGTTCATCAAAACCTTGCCCTGCAGAGTTTGGCACCATTGAGCCCTCTGGCAAACGTTCAGCTTTAGAACTACCGATGACCACATCTAAATATTTATCGCCAAGAAGACCTACGGTTTTCACTCTAAGAGCAGCATCTTTGGTGATTTTTATTTTATCTAACATTTCAAAAGTGATGAGAGCTTCAGTGCCATGTAGTTCTATAAATTTAATACGACCAGCATTGATACCGGCCACCTTAATAGGTGTCTTTTCAAAGATGCCTGCGGCATCTTTCATCGTTGTTTGATATTCTATGTACTTTCCAAACCCGGACTTATTGGCCGTGATCTTCAGTGACATCACCACTACACTGGCAATCGCCGCCAGCGCTAGCAATCCTACTTTGAGTGGATTCAAGAATTTTACTCCGTCAAAATTCGTAACATCTTAATGCGTAATTTAATGATAATCGATTCCGTCTATAACTCAAGGAATCTTCGTATGACAGGTTTTTCCGATCGTTTAAAAGTTTCTACATCAGAATGCTCAACTACAGTGCCCTTCTCTAGGAAAAGAATATAGTCAGAGTATTTCAAAGTGGCGTGAATATCATGTGAAATAATAATAGATGTAAAGTGGCGCTCGGCATTTCTTTCCGCTGTTTCTTTAATCAGATCATAAACCATATGAGTCGTTATAGGATCAAGGCCTGAAGTTGGCTCATCATACAACATGAGTTGAGGCTCAAGTGCGAGGGCCCGGGCCAGACCAACTCTTTTCCTCATGCCTCCAGAAAGTTCTGAAGGAAGCCTAGTTGAAGCTTCGATTGGTATGCCTACCGCCTTTAAGAGGTCCATCACTTTTACTTTAATTTCATCTTCATTAAGTTTAGTAAACTCTCTTAATGGGAAGGCCACATTTTCAAAAGACGAAAGAAAATCAAATAAAGCAGCATATTGAAAAACCATACCGAAGTTTCTACGAAATTCTCGAAGTTCAAGCTCAGTTAAATGGTTAATCTCTGTGCCTAAAACATCCACCACCCCTGAGCTTGGCATGATTAGACCTAAAATAATTTTCATAAGGGTGGTTTTACCCGCACCAGAAAACCCCAAGATGGTCGTAATCTTGCCCTTATGGATTTTAAAATTTAAATTATTTAAAATGGTGGACTCACCAAATTTTTTTGTGACGTTTTTAAATTCTAAAAAAAATTCGTTCATAGGATTTTCGATAGGAAACTTGTTAAGAAAAAGTCCACAATAAGAACAATAATCATGCCCCAGACAACGGCCATATTAGTTCCCTTACCTACACCTTCTGCACCACCAGTTACTGCAAAACCGTGATAAGTACCAATGACACCGATTAAATAACCGAACACCGTGGCCTTAATCAGACCTTCGGCCACCATTCCAAGATCCATAAACTCACCAATTTTTTGAGTATAAACAATCTCATCAATACCAATGACTTTAACCCCAATAATCCATGAACCGATGTTTCCAATCAAAAGAAAAATCGCAGAGAGAAGAGGTAAGCTCAGCATGGCCCCTAATATTCTTGGAACCGCCAGATACTGATAACTATTTATGCCCATAACTTCTAAAGCATCTACTTGTTCGGTCACTTTCATAGTGCCAATCTGTGCGGCCATTGCGGCACCACATCGTCCTGCTACAACAAGTCCGGAAAGCACTGGGGCCAATTCTTTAGCAATCGAGATCGCAACAATAGGTCCAATAAAGGAGTCCGCACTGATGGCCTTAAAGCCTAAATAAGTTTGAAAAGCAAACACTGCCCCGGTAAAACTAGAGGTAAGAAAAATAATAAAAATTGATTTGTTACCTATAAAATAAAGCTGATCAAACAGCAGTTTTATTCTATAAGGCGGCTTAAAAGTCCAAAAGATGGTTTTCATCGTATAGTTGGTGAACTCACCCAGCCCATTAATGAGTTCAATGATACTCTTGCCAAGCTCTGAGATCTGTCTTTCTACTAAAAATTTCATATTTTTAGTTTA
>CAMCZE010000278.1 GCA_945885655.1 Bacteriovorax stolpii
TCATTAGAAGAACTTATTAGTCTTTCTAAATCTGTGACCAGCTGTAAGCCTTGTATGGACTTCTCACACTTGTATGCTCGTACAGGAAGTGTAAATGACTATAAAGGCTTCTGTGAAACTCTTGACACGCTTAAAGCGGAATTAGGTGCCAACGCACTTAAAGAAATGCACATCCATATTTCTGGAATTAGTTCGAATTCTAAAGGTGACTTAAAACACCTTAACTTAGAAAAATCGAAGTTTAACTGGAAAGATTTGATGAAGGCTCTCAAGGACAACGATTGTAGAGGTTATGTCATCTGCAACTCACCTAACCTTGAAGTCGATGCTTCAATGCTTAAGCAATATTACATGGCACTTTAAAAATAAGGCCCTCTAAAAAGAGGGCCTTATTTTATTTAAGCTGTTTTTAAACTTTGTTGCGGATGAACTAAATCGTGAAGATGACCTTCCTCTCCGTCTCTAAGACCTACCAGATAACAAAATCCGTCAGCATGTATAATCAAGAGTCTTTCTAGTGAAAGGTCCCAAGCACTTCTAATAACCTTAAAAAAATGATCTTTGTCATTGCCACTATCTAGTAAGGAATAGCTACGTGATGTGTATTCTAAATCAAAACAAGACCAATTTACTGGAATATCTAAAAGTCCAAATGATGTTACAAAACGAATGGTTTGAAGTTGAGGTATAAACTCACCCTTAACATAGGCCAAGGAATAATCATTTAGCTTCAAATCGAGACTAGATAGCTTATCCTCACCTCTTCGCTGAAGCTTAAATGTCTCTTCCACTAAAAATGATACAAAATCCTTGTCGGCCATTACTAGAACCCCTGTTGGGTTCCTTATCGGAATAGGCGGGAATAACTTTACTCAAGTGGATTAATTGCCTCAAGTGATTCATGGTAAGTCTTGATATTACTCACATCCGCTATGAGCCATTTGCCCTCAACAAGATTTAGTTCGGCGATCTTTTTGACCTCCGAATTGAAAGACTTTTTCTCATTTTTATCTGTCGTATAGGCCACAGAATAAGTCATAAAACACTTTTTATCCTGACATGATTTTGAAAGTACCTTAAAACTTTCTTTTTTTATTGTGCGCATATCAGCAAACTTGGAAAAATCTTCATCAGACATGTTTTTAAAACTTTGCATCATATTGCCAGTGACTCTGTCTAAAACGAACTCACGAGTTACGACATGTCCCAATCGTGATTCAACGAAATCTTTTAAAGCACCCTCTGGAGTTGAAGTATCCCGCATGCAGGCCACTGATAAAAAGAGAATCAAGAATAACCATGCCTTCATCTTAACCTTTCCGGCTTAAAGCCAAGTTCATGGACAAGCTCACTAAATTCAGACCAGTTAAAGCTATTGAGGTCTTTACGAATTAGTTTAAATTTTATCCCAACCCCATTTAAATCTAGAGTCTCGGCAACAACTTCCCCGTCCTGGTTGAATTCTCTATATTGAAAGTTAATTACAATCTTTATTTCAGAGGGAAGACGCTTCGCTTCTGCTAGCTTTACAAAACACCCCTCTTCATCCCAGTTAGTGAGATACCCTTCCACCGTTTCCTCAGCAAACTTCACCTTACAATTAATTTTAGTAAGCAAAGGCTCGAACAAATCTGAAGGAGCATAATTAGCATTGAGACTGGCGAGATTTAAATAATAAGCAAGTAATTGATAAAGAAAATATGATATTACGGCAAAAAAGAATAAAGCGATGACGATAATCTTATTAAATTCAATAAACAGGCCTTCAACAACTTTAAATCCTACTAAAAGGATACTTAAATTATAGGCCAAAAGTCCGAAGCGATGATGTCTCCAAACCATTATACAGGCAACAATAACCGGAGCAGCAACATACCAAAATAGACCAGCACTCTTACGTAAATAAACGATAGAGAAGGGAGAAAGATGGTGGCGATAAGCATACTGAAGATAAAGAAAAAGGAAAGCTAATCCCATATAAAGGATGACATTAAAAACGATATTTTCTTTCTTTCGTACTTTCAATTGTTCCATATGAGTTTTGCCCTATAATAGCATTATGAATCAAATTTCATTAGAAATCTCATCAATTTGTGTTCTTTGCGATAACTGTAAACTGGTATGCCCAGAAAATGCAGTTATTTCTGATGGTAACAATTATTTTATAGATAGCTGGAGCTGCACATTGTGTGGACTTTGTATTGAGGTTTGTCCGGTAAACTGTATCAAAGAAGTTGTTTCAGTTAAGTAACCTCTTCTGAAAGATTTCCCATCCAGATAGTTCCCTGATCTTTTTTTGTAACAAGGCTCTGACCCAATAGAATACTTGGACCTAAATCTTTCATTTCCTTATCCGGATTAAGATTAATCACTCTTGGACTTTCTGCATGGTAAGAAATATTTTGCAGATCAATCTTCCAAGTTTTTAATGCTTTTTCTTGTACTAAAAATCGGAGAAATGGATGATTCGAATGTATTTTATACGTTTGAAGAATTTGAAAAGAAGTTTCCCAATACCTTTTTAAAGTTCCAAAATCCCAATAGTCCACTTTCTCCAGTAAAATCGCAGGTATTTCGCTGGACGATAAAGGGCAAACTGTTTCAAAAAAAGAACTTGGCCCGGAAGTAGGCTTCAATTTAGAAAGATCAATCAAGGATATGCCCGTATAAGTTTCAATTGTTTTGGCCGGAGGAAGTTCTTTATTGTTTATAATCCCGCGAACCAAACGATTTGAATCAATTTGAAGAGCATTATATCCAAGAGAAGTGTTCACCCAATAAGTAAAAAGAACGGCGGGATACTTTTGAAATGGCTCAAGAAATAAAAAAAGCTTATCCTTACTAAGGTAAAAAAACTGATCCGCATTTAATACTAATAGACGCCCTTTGTATTTAACCTGCGGCAATGAAGCGATGTTATGAACAGCTCCGCCAATGTCCAAGATCTCAGGTTTTTCCCAAATGAAGTTCACACCTTCAAAAACTGGTTTGTGTTTGCAGAAGTTCTGAATTTCTTCACCCATGTAGTGCAGGTTTATAAAGATATTCTGAATCCCCAAGCTCCTCGCATATGCCACCTGAAGTTCAAGAAGGGTTTTTTCAAAAACGGGCCATAACACTTTTGGTAACTGCTGGCCGATCGAACCCATCCGAGTACCAAAACCTGCTGCAAGAATAAGACAATGATTAATTTGCATAATAATATTGGAAAAGTTTTTTCTTAAGTTCAGCGTAACGTGGTTTATCCATCATGAGAAGTTTTAGTTTTTCCATGGCAAAACCAATATATTTGAGATAACGGTCATCTTTACGCCAGTTATAGATGTAGCAAAAACTTCCAACGGCTTTAAACACACGCTGAATAGTCATGTCATCATACAGATCTAAAAAATTTTCATAGCTCATTTGGCCATGAATCGATGGCGAAAGATTGTCATAATAATATCGTTTTAATTTATGACGATTTTCATCTGGCAGCTGATAATAACAATCCTCGAGTAAAGAGACGAGATCATATTGAGGGATGCCCCAGCGTGCATCTTGAAAATCTATAAAAACATAACGATCATTTTTTACCATGATGTTACGGGAATGGAAATCACGGTGAGTGATCACCATTTTTTGTTCGGATAATCTCCTCATAATAGGATCAAAAAGATTTTCAAGATCTTT
>CAMCZE010000279.1 GCA_945885655.1 Bacteriovorax stolpii
GATGTAATGAAAGGGCTTAAAGATGCCACCCCTGATGAAAAGCGAGCTCTGGGCTCTAAGGCCAATGAACTTAAAAATACCATCGAAGATTTAGTTTCTAAAAAGATGCTCGAACTTGAAATTCAGGAAATTAATCAAAAATTAGAAAAAGAAAAACTTGATTTCTCTCTTACTGATTCCATGTTGGAAAAAGGTCTGCAGGCCGCTGGTTTACATCCGGTCACTATCATCCAGCAAGAAATCGAAGACATCTTTATCTCTATGGGATTTGAAGTCCTGGACGGTCCTCATATTGAAGATGAGTACCATAATTTTGAGGCCCTCAATATTCCTGCCACTCATCCTGCTCGTGACATGCAGGATACATTCTGGTTTGCCGATAAAAAGCATCTTCTTAGAACTCATACTTCTACGATCCAAGTGCGTGGCATGAAGCAGAGAAAACCCCCGTTTCGTTTTGTGGGTCCAGGAAAAGTTTTTCGTTGTGAAAGAACTGATGCTTCCCATGAAATGGTTTTTCATCAGCTTGAAGGTATGATGGTGGGAGAAAATGTATCGGTTGGTAATCTCATTTATTTTATGAAAACTCTTCTTACCGAGATCTTTAAAAAAGAAGTTGAAGTTCGTCTTCGTCCAGGCTTTTTCCCATTCGTAGAGCCTGGTTTTGAGCTTGATATTAAATGCCTTATCTGCGGAGGTAAAGGCTGCTCAGTTTGTAAACAAGTAGGATGGGTTGAGCTTCTCCCATGCGGTATGGTTCATCCGAATGTTCTTAAGGCCGGTGGCATCGATCCAGAAAAACATAACGGTTTTGCTTTTGGTCTGGGCCTTGATCGGCTTGTGATGATGAGATATGGTATCGATGATATTCGCCATCTTCATTCAGCAGATCTTCGTTTTAACTCTCAATTTAAATCATTCTAGGACATAATATGCTTATTTCACTTAATTGGATTAAAGACTTCGTAGAGATTCCTGACATGCCGGCAAAAGAGCTGGGTTCACTTTTTACACTTGCCACAGCAGAAGTAGAGGATGTGATCATCAAGGGGGAGGGTCTTAAAGCTATCCTTTGTGTAGAAATCAAAAACGTGAGACCTCATCCTGATTCAGATAAACTTAATCTTGTGACCTTTGACTATGGCCAGGGAGCACTAAAAGAAGTGGTTTGTGGAGCTCCAAACGTGCGTCCGGGGCTCAGAGTCCCATACGCTCCCATCGGTACAACTCTGCCAAATGGTATGATCCTAGAACCAAAAAAAATCCGCGGTATACTCTCAGACGGTATGCTTTGTTCTGAAACCGAGTTGGGTCTTGGAGAGGGGAAATCGGGACTTATGGAGCTAGGCCCAGATGCCACTCCTGGTTTGCCACTTCCCACATATCTTAAAATTGATTCAGATGTGATTTTAGATGTGGATAATAAATCTCTGACCCATAGGCCTGATCTATGGGGTTTTTTTGGCCTTGCACGCGAATTTGCGGCCGCTCATAAAAAACCATTTAAAAATACATTTACTCCTGAATGGCAGCGTGGACTAGAAACTCAATTTAGTTCTGCTTTAGCTCCCATGAAAATTCAAGTTGCCGACGACTCATCTTGCCATGCTTATTACGGCCTTTCTTTTGAAAATGTGAAAGTTGGCGTTACTCCCGAATGGATGAAATCCCGTCTTGAAACCGTGGGACTTCGTTCTATCAACCTCATCGTCGACATCAGTAACTATGTTATGGTGGAACTTGGTATTCCTAACCATGTTTTTGATCGTGACAAAATTAGCGGTGATAAGGTCATCATTAAACGGGCCGCAGATGCTCTAAAATTTAAAACTCTTGATAACGTCGAACGTGATCTCATTGCTACTGATACCATTATCAGCGATGACTCACGCCCATTAGTCCTTGCCGGTATCATGGGGGGGCTCGATTGTGGTGTTTCGCTTGATACGACAAAACTTTTTTTAGAAGTGGCCAATTGGGAAGCTCCTGAAGTTCGTAAAACCTCTGTGCGCCTAGGGCTTCGCACAGACTCTTCTCAACGTTATGAAAAAACGCTTGATAGTAATATGTGTTACCGCACACTTCTTCGTATGGCCGAACTCATTTTAGAGTTTTGCCCAGACGCAAAGATCGTAGGCGCCCCAGAAAAGTTCCTTCGTCAGGATAAATTGTCTCTGCCTCTCACGATGACAATCTCTCATGAACAGATCATCTCAGAACTAGGAATGGAAATACCTAAAGAGCGTATCGTTGATATTTTTGAGCGCCTGGATTTTAAAGTTAAAGACAACGCTGATACCTACGATGTGACTGTTCCCACATATAGAACAACTAAAGACATCAGCTGCAAGGCCGATTTGATAGAAGAGATCGGTCGTATGATCGGTTACGATAACATCACTCCCGTTTCACCGATGTTACCCGTCAAACCAGTTCGCCTTGGCATGACCAAACAGTTCCACAGAAAGATACAAGATTTCCTCGTTATGCAAGGAAAGTCCCTTCAGGTGATGACTTATCCTCTGACAGGTAAAGACCTTCTCACGCGGGCCCTGTGGCCTGTGATGAATGAGGGTTTGGTGCTCCTGAACTCTCTTTCCGTTGATACCGATCGTATGCGTCCATCAATCATACCGTCCATCCTTGAGATGGCGTCTCAAAACCAAAAACACTACGACGCTTTTTCATTTTTTGAGATAGGTCGTAGTTACTTAAACTACGAAAATGAGCGCAGTCAGTTGGTGATCGGTATGTATTCTCGAGACAACACTCGTTTCCTTGAACTTTTAAATATCGTTGAAAAGCTCTTCGCGGTGATGAACGTGGCAGCTCATTTGAGTGGAAAAAATGATAAATTTGCGAATCCCGTAATTCCTGCAAGCTGGCCTGGAGTCCATCCTCATGAGTATCAGAATATTCAAGTGATGGGAAAATTCATGGGTGCTATCAATACAGTTCATCCTTTGATCCTCAAAAATTTTAAGATGAAAGGTTTTCTTTCTTTGGCCGTGATTGATCTCACTGATCTTGAGTCTCGTGAGTTAAAAGATAAGACAAAATATTCACCTCTTTCAAAGTTTCCTTCATCATCATGTGATTTCACTGTCGTGATGAATAAGAATACTCCTGCTGCTCAAGCAATAGTGGCCCTAAGTGCCCTTAAGCAAAAAGAATTGAAGTCCAAAGCTGTTGTAGATGTTTTTGAGATGAATGATGAACAAAAAGCTGTCTCAATAAGAACAATTTTTGAAGATTCAGAAAAAACATTATCGGCAGAAACAATTAAAGACTTAGAGCAAAAGATTGTTCAACTGCTTGAAAAAGCGGGGTTCCCACTTCGTTCATAGGGATTTTTTTTGTTTTTGGAATGACCGAAAAATATTTTTTAAATACTAACGGAAAATCCCTTGACGAAATAACAGTGAATCACTATTATCCCAAAACACTTCCGGACGAATCTAAGTAATCTAAAAGCTGAGTTAACACTCAGGCAGGGAAGTCTGCTCTTTGAAATTCGAATAATTAAAAAGTTTTGAGACCTTCGGGTTTCAAGATGAGATGAGAAAGTATCCAAAGCTTTAATTTGCCGAGTTTACTGTAAGATTAGGAGCCTTCGGGCTTTGGTAAACGATGTAGACGAAAGTTTGCATTCTAATCGAAAACTAAAACA
>CAMCZE010000280.1 GCA_945885655.1 Bacteriovorax stolpii
GGGTCTAGTTCAGATGGTTCTGATTGCCAATCATCACACGAACGGTTTTGTAAGAGTCATCCAGACCTTGTTCTGCCATTCGGTTTTCCTCAACCATGATGCTCACGGCCTGAGCAGCGATGATAATAGCAAATACAGCAGATGCCATAAGAAACTGTTTTGTCCAAGAAAAGATCATAGTTTCAACCTTTGTAAGTAAGTAACGCCATGCATTGTATTATGGTTTTAAAAATAAAGGTGAAGATGTGAAAAAATTTCTTAAGAGGCCTTATTCTAGGGCCATTTTAAAGGGGTTTTGGCCCCAACCTATTGTTTAGACGCAACGCTAAGGTTTTGTCATTTCCAATGAAAAATGAGTACGATGAGGGTAGTATACCCATCCACACAATCCATAGGACCGTCCATGAAAAACCCCTTCTTAGGAAGTGATTTTCAAAATACACACAAAGATAGTTTTACTCACTTACATCTTCACACTCAGTACTCACTTTTAGATGGGGCCATTCGATTAAGTGATCTTTTTAAACGGGCCAAAGAACTTGAAATGCCGGCCATTGCTTGTACTGACCATGGGAACATGTTTGGTGGTATTGATTTTTATACCCGGGCATTGAATGCAGGGATTAAACCCATTTTAGGCTCTGAGATTTATTTCACTCCGGGGTCTCGTCATGATAGACGAGCGCCGAAAAATATCAAAACGTTAGATTCTCAAGATGAAGTAGAGGGAAAACATCAAATCCATCACTTGATTCTTTTATGTAAAAACCTCACGGGTTACAGGAATCTTTGTAAACTTCTTTCAAAGGCCTATCAGGAAGGGTTCTACTATAAACCTCGCGCTGACGTGGAACTATTAAGAGAATACTCGGAAGGATTAATCGCCACGACTGCATGTTTAAAAGGGGAGGTTGGTTATAACCTTTTTACGGGTCAAGATGAGCGTGCATATCAAGCGGCCATGAAGTTTAGAGAGATTTTTCAAGACGATTTTTATCTTGAGATCCAAGAAAATGGTATTCCTGAACAGGTAGTCGTAAATGAAAAAATTATTAAGTTTGCTCAAGAACATTCTATTCCTTTAGTGGCCACTAACGATGCCCACTATCTCAATCGAGAAGATGCGGCGGCTCAAGAAGTTCTTATGTGTATTCAAACAGGTAAAACTTTTGAAGATGAAAAACGCATGAAACTTTCGACCACAGAATTTTATTTAAAGTCTCCTGCTGAAATGAGACAAGCTTTTCATTATGTACCTGAGGCATGTGATAACACGCTTAAAATTGCTGATAAATGTAATCTTGAAATCCGTTGGCAAGATGATAAAGGTAAACAGATATATCTTCTTCCAAAATTTGAAATTAAAACGGCCGAGACCGAAGATGAATTTTTTGAAAGACTTTCACGCGAAGGTTTAGAGGAAAGATTTAACGGACCACATTTTAAACATCTTTTGGCCAAACAGAATTGGGATACGGAACTTAAGCAAGTTTATTTAGATCGATTAGAAGTAGAAATTGGACTTATTAAGCAGATGGGCTTTACTGGCTATTTCCTTATCGTATCGGATTTTATCATATGGTCTAAGTCTCAAGGTATTCCTGTTGGTCCAGGCAGAGGCTCTGGAGCGGGATCGATTGTGGCCTATGCCCTAAAGATTACCAACGTTGATCCCATACCTTTTAATCTACTCTTTGAACGATTCATTAATCCTGAACGTGTTTCTATGCCAGATTTTGATATTGATTTTTGTCAGGATCGTCGTCAGGAAGTCATTGAGTATGTAACAAAAAAATATGGTGAAGAACGGGTAGGCCAGATTATTACTTTTGGTACTCTTTCGGCCAAAGCCGTCCTGCGAGATGTGTCTCGTGTTTTTGCTCTTCCATATTCTGAGGCCGATGCATTGGCCAAGCTTATTCCTGAAGAATTGGGTATTGAGCTTCAAGAGGCCATTGATAAAGAGCCTAAACTTAAAGAACTGGAAGATAATGATCCTAAGATCAGACGAATCCTTCAGATTGGAAAACGACTTGAGGGTCTCAATCGCCACGCAGGGATTCATGCGGCAGGAGTGATCATCACCAATGAACCTCTGGTGACCTATTGTCCACTTTTTCGTGGATCTAAGGGAGAGCAGGTTGTTCAGTTTGATAAAGACTTTTCTGAAAAAATTGGTCTCGTTAAATTTGATTTTTTAGGGTTAAAAACTCTGACTGTTATTTCTAATGCTTCTAAGTTGATTCAGCGTGATTTAAAACATGATTTTGATATTGAGTTTATCGATTATGAAGACAAGGCCGTTTATGAATTGATTTCAGCTGGCCTGACCGTAGGGGTGTTTCAGTTAGAATCATCGGGAATGCAGGATCTGTGTAAAAGAATTAAGCCCGATTCAATTGATGATATTACCGCGATCAACGCTCTTTATCGTCCAGGTCCTATGGGTTCTGGAATGCATTTAGAGTTTGCTGAAATTAAGCATGGCCAGAAACCAGAAGTGTACACGTTTGAAGAATTAAAACCAGTTCTCAAAGATACCTATGGCATTATCGTGTACCAAGAACAGGTGATGAACATTGCTCGTTTGGTGGCCGGTTATTCATTGGGACAAGCGGACATGCTTCGTCGGGCCATGGGTAAGAAAAAAGCTGAAGAGATGCAAATGCATAAGGAGATCTTTAGGAAAGGTGCGGTTGAGCGTGGCTTTAACGAAGAAAAGGCCATTCAATTATTTGAGTTGATGGAAAAATTTGCAGAGTACGGTTTTAATAAATCTCATGCAGTTGCTTACTCGGTGATTTCTTATCAAACCGCTTTTCTTAAGAAATATTATCCTGCGCAGTTTTTTGCAGCCTTGTTAGGTACAGAGATTAACAACAAAGAAAAAATCACCTCGTATATTCAAGAAGCTAAGAATTTTGAAATAGATATTCTTCCTCCTGATGTGAATGAGTCTTTGTGGCTTTTTAACGTAATCGATAAGACAATTCGTTTTGGTCTTGGTGCAGTGAAAGGTATTGGAGAGGCCGCAGTTGAAGAAATTGTGAGAGAGCGTGAGGCCAATGGTCCCTTCAAAGGATTTGTGGATTTTTGTGAACGTGTAAGTTTAAAGGCCGTTAATAAACGAGTTACAGAGGCCCTCATTAAAGTTGGCGGATTTGATTCTTGCGAAAAGTACAATAGGAAGACTCTTGTTGATAATATGGAATTCATCTTGGCCTTTGCTGAGAAAAAGCAAGAGGAGAAGCTCATGGGTCAAACTTCATTGTTTGACATCGGGGATGCTGCTCAAAGTTCCGAAGAGCAACTCAATATCAATGAGTCTCAAGAGTTTGATGAAAAACAAAAACTTTCAATTGAAGCAGAACTTTTGGGAATCTATGTATCAGGTCACCCACTATTTCGTTATCGCGATATCATGAGCAAGCTTGCATCCATGAATATTGCTCAGATTCAGGACCTTCCAACTGTTGCAAAACCTGAAGGATTTAATCCTCGCATGGGAGATGAACACGATCCTAGTAAACGTAGTATGGTTATCGCTGGTATGATTTCAGAGTCAAAAGTCATCATGACCAAAAAAGGCGATAAAATGGCCTTTGTGACCTTTGAAGATCTAAGTGGCAAAATTGAATGTCTTTTTTTCCCGAGAG
>CAMCZE010000281.1 GCA_945885655.1 Bacteriovorax stolpii
GTATGGGGACAAAGTACGTGTAGCATTTAAAAACTTCCCACTTCCTTTCCATAATCATGCAGAAACTGCCGCTAACGCTGGTCTTTGTGCAAATGAACAAAGTCCAGAGGGCTTCTGGAAACTTCATGATGAGATGTTTGCTCACCAGGATTCTTTAGACGTAGAAGGTCTTAAAAAGCTTGGTAAGTCAGTAGGTCTTAAAATGGATCTTTTTACGAAATGTGTAACCGAAAATAAATACCTTACAAACGTTAAGGCCGATATGGAAGAAGGGAAGAGGGCCAAAGTTAAATCGACTCCTACTTTCTTCGTTAATGGTCAGCTCGTTAATGGCGCACAACCTATTGAAGTCTTTTCAGAAATTATTGATGAGGAACTTGCTCGTTAATAACTGACTTTTTTACATAGAAAAAAAGCCTTGGGCCAATCAGCAAGATTTACCCAAGGCTTTTTTGTTTTTGCTGGAGTGCTATACTCTTTAAGATGTCACAGGAAGTGGCACAAGAAGGGTACCCATGAACGGTGTGGATTACGCTAAAAATTTAAGAAAAGAACGCGATTACTTCAAAGAGATTGTTAAAAAGAACAATGAATCTACGGAAAGACGCGTGTCCGATAATGAGGAATTAACAAAAAAAACCTTAGAGAAACAAAAAGATAAATTCGTCGAAGATAAGGCTGACATTGAAAGCACGTTTCAGAAGAACACAGGCAAAATCAAAGAGAAAACACAAAACGACTTTGATTTCCAATCGAAGAAATTTAATGAACAACTAATCAAAGAAAAAGCAGAATTTAACAAAGACTCTATCAATAAAAGTAAAGACTTTGACCAACGTTTAAACGAGATTCAGTCAAGCTATAAACGTGCCGGAGAAAATCAAAAAGATCTTCATTCCAATCTCTCGCAAGCTCAGAAAAAACGTTATGACAATAACGTTAAAAATATCATCCTTAATACCGACGACAAACTTAAAGACTATCAATCTCGCTCAAGTAGCGCCATAGGTGAAAATAAAGATGACTATATAAGAGAAAAATTGGCCGCAAAACGTAGTCAAGAATATGAGATTAAGACTTTGCAAGATATCGATTTTAAAAAGCGTGCGGATCTTAAGCAACAAGTGAATCATCATTTAGACACCACAAAACGAAGTACTGATCTTGCCCTTGAGCATCAAAAGGTCAATGCGAGCGATACCCTTCAGAATGTCAATCATCAGAATAAAAATCAAAATGATATTTTAACAAGAGACTTTAGTGGGAAGATGGATAGTGCCGCTCAGAAACAAAAAAATGAAAATGTTAAGATCAATAGAGAGACTCAAAAGCTAGTAAGTAATTTAAATCAAGACTTCAATAAACAAATGAGACTTAAAGACAGAGTTATTAAAAATGATGGTTCTGGAACTCTTAATGAAGTTTTAGAAAAACAAGAAGTTCTTAACGCTGAAAGCATGAAAAATAACAGAGTTCGCCATCTGCAAAATGAACTTGTTCAGAATCAAAGACTTTCTGGAATAAAAACAGAAAAAGATCAAGAAAATTTTAATGAGACATTTAAAAATGAACGACTAGATGCTTCTACTCGCATGGAGCAAAAGATCAATGATGAACGCGGCGCCAAGGTTATGGCCCTTGCCAAAGAAAAAGTTAAATCAGAACAACAAATCAATAATAGAGATTATCAAAACAGGTTAGATCGAGAAAATTTTGAGAGAGAAGTGGCCTTTGAAAAAAACACAGCGAATACTCGTTTAAAAGAAGTTAAAGAGAACTTCAATAAAACAATGACGACTCTCGAAGAAAAAAATGCTCTTGCGATCACTGATGTGTCAAAAATTGCTAAACAAGATAAAGATCTATTTACAAAAAAACTAAATGAAACTCGTAATCAAGAAGTTTATGAAATGAAGCGCGAGTTCGCTAGGTTTATGGATATGACGGTTGAAACTTATGAAAAAAGGCTTGGCCTTTATCAAAGAGAAAATGAGTATCTTAAGTTGACCATGGATAAAAAGATTGAAAGTTTGACTGATGAGTCAGCTAAAAAACTTGAAAATCAGAAACTTCAATTTGATGAAATGAAGTCTGCTGATACACAAAGCCAACAAATACTTAATGACCAAAGAAGTCATGATCATAAATCTCAATTGAACCGTTTGAATGTGAGCTTTCAGAAAAAAATAGATAAGCTTCAGATTGAAAATGATTCTAAATTAAAGTTGCTTACTAGTGATTATGAGAATAAATTAAAAGAGGTCAATGCATCTAAAAATAGAGAAGTTGGCCAGAAAGAGATGCAGCAAATGCAGGATGTGGCCCGAATTAAAACCACTTTTGAAGCAGAGAATATTCAACTGATTGGCCAGTAAGAAAATCAAATTGCTGAGCTCAAAAAAGGTCATGAAAATCAGATGCGTGAGCTGCAGAATTTCAAACAGATTAGTTAAAAAAGTAACCTTTAAAATAGAAGAATGAAATGTCTATCCGTCGCGCCAAGATTATAGCGACCATCGGACCTAGCTCTAACACCGTTCCTATGCTGGAGAAGATGATTCTCGCAGGTATGAATGCTGCTAGAGTTAACATGTCCCATGGCACCTATGAAGCTCATGAACAATCCATCAAGAACATTCGCCAGGCCTCAAAAAACTTAGGCAAAGAAATCGCTATCCTGTTAGATCTACAAGGTCCTAAAATTCGTGTAGATAAACTTCCTGAACCTTTAGAACTTAAAGATGATGAGGTTTGGGTTATCGGACCATCGCATGTGAAAGAGCAGTATCCAGAATATACCTCACGTTTTATCCCAACTATTTATAAAAATCTTGTTCAAGATGCTCACGTCGGTGCCCGTATACTCTTTGATGATGGGCTCCTTGAAGCAGAGGCCATTGAAAAAGATCGTGAAGTTCTAAAAATTAAAATGAAGGTTGGTGGAATACTTAAATCAAATAAAGGGATTAATCTTCCTTATGTAAAAGTATCAGCACCCAGTTTTACGGATAAAGATAGAGAAGATCTGATGTTCGGTTTAAAACAAGGCATTGATTATGTCGCTTTAAGTTTTGTTAGAACGGCCGAAGATGTGTTGGAAGTGAAGACCTTACTTCATGAAATGAAAATGCAGATTCCAATCGTTTCTAAAATTGAAAAACCTGAAGCCCTTGATAATATCGAAAGTATCATTAGGGTCTCAGATGTTATCATGATCGCCCGTGGAGATATGGGTGTAGAAGTAGGGAATCATCTGGTCCCCGGTGTGCAGAAAAGTATGATTAAACTTTGTAATGAAATTGGACGTCCGATCATTACCGCCACCCAAATGCTTGAGAGCATGATAACCAATTCTCGTCCTACTCGGGCCGAAGCTTCTGATGTGGCCAATGCTATTTGGGACGGAACCGATGTTGTGATGCTTTCAGGTGAGACGGCTTCTGGAAAATATCCATTGGATGCCATATTGATCATGAGTCAGATTATTGAAGAGGCAGAAAAAGCTCCAAGAGAACGACCACTTCTGCGTAATATGAATATCTCAAGTGTGACCGCCTCGGTTCAAGTTGGTGCATCGATTATTGCTGAAAAAAATAATGCTCGATGGATTATTTCAATCACAGAGGGTGGTAA
>CAMCZE010000282.1 GCA_945885655.1 Bacteriovorax stolpii
TGGTTGCATGAACATGATGGCTGCTTAGGTAGCGGTCCATTTATTTCCATCTTGGAACGCATACTTTTAAAACGATTATGTACCGACTATTGTTTTGTAATGGCCTTCAGATATTGATTAAGTTCCTTATGATTCATATTCAGATCTAATATTAAGTGTTTTTGAGGAACATAACTGTTGTTGTCAGCAAAATAAAGTTCAATATTGCCTAGATTTTCCAAGTTTACATTTGTTGACGTCATCATTTTTAAAAAATCTTTACATGTCTCAAAGCGGAAATCTGAAGATTCACAGTTGACCAATGTTCCTTGGAAATTTAAACGATTGAGATTTTTTTGAACAAAACGTTGATACTGCTGAAATTTAAAAATTTGATGAATAAAAAAGTTTCGAATGGTTTTTATGTCAGATTTAAAATCAACTTCAACTAATCCATTTACATCCAAGTCGTAATCATATCGGCCAATAACAGGGGAAAGAAGTCCAAAGTCAATCGGCGATAAGTTGAGACCAGATTTTAAAAGTTTATTAAGTCCTCGTTTGCATTCACTCTCGGAAATAGAGTTACAAGAAACGCGAGAAATATTCAGTGCCTTTGCGACCTTAGTTTGTAAATCAAATAAACTTTCATCCTGAGCATGTAGGTTAAAAGATAATAGTATCGATAAGGTAAATATTTTTTTCATCCCCTGCCTTTTTTGATAAAACATTTGTAAATAGTTTCCTTTGGTTAGTTATTTTAAACAAGGTTAAAATTCTGAAAAAAAGGGGGGGGCAATTTGGACTTCTTCATTGTTCTTAAATTTCTGGGCAATATTGTGGCGCTAAATTGCTATCGGTGTCTTAAATTTTACAACTCAAAATAAAACCGCGGCGTTAGCGGTTGAAATGGCAATAATTGAAAGGACTAGGCAGATGAGCATTTTCATATGTCTACAAGGATAACCGATGTATTAGTAGGACTCATGATACCCTGTAAAAGCTTTATAGCATTTTCAGCTAGGTCCTATCTATTTTTTAGCTTAGACAAGACCTGTCATAAGGGACTATTTAATCAGCACCACCAATTTTTCATGAGGGGACTGTATGGATACCATTAGAAAAGTACCTGAACTTAGTTTGATGAGTTTTGTGAACGGAACCAACAATGACAAGGCACGTTTTGCAAACAACCTTTTTTCTGGGCTTAAGGACTATGGATTCATCGTTTTGGTAGATCACCCTGTTGATCATAAACTGACCTCTCGGGCCTATGATCTTATTCATGAGTTCTTCCAGTTTTCAGAAGAAACAAAAAAAAGTTACGTCTGTAAAGAAGGTGGCGGCCAGCGTGGGTATACGGCCTTTGGTGTTGAGCATGCAAAGGACTCTCAGTATCCGGATCTAAAAGAGTTTTGGCACGTAGGGCGTGATAAGTTAGCTTCTGAAAAATTTAGGAAGTATTTTCCTGATAATATTTGGCCAAGTGAAATTCCTGAATTTAAAGACACATTTTTAAAGCTCTATAATGGGTTAGATACGACAGCGACAGTTATACTGGACGCTCTTGGCATGGCCTTAGATGTACCTCAAACTTTTTTCAGAGACATGCTTCAGGATGGGAACTCAATCCTTCGTCCTATCCATTATCCGCCTCTCGATGCTCGTGCTCCAAAAAATGCCGTGCGTTCGGCCGCTCACGAAGATATTAACCTCATCACCGTTATGGTGGGGGCCACGACGTCTGGACTTGAGCTTTTAGACCGAGATGGAAAATGGTTGCCAGTTCGGACTAATGATAAACAACTGGTTGTGGATTCTGGGGATATGCTTTCTCGATTAACTAATAATGTGATTCCTGCCACGACTCATAGAGTGGTAAACCCTGACGATGCTTCAAAGAACCGTTATTCAATGCCGTTCTTCTGCCATCCGAATCCTGATACGATTTTAAAATGTATTCCGTCTTGTCGTGGAGAGGGTGAAAAATATCCGGCCATAAATTCCCATGAGTGGCTGATGATTCGTCTTAAGGAGATTGGGCTCATTAAAGATCAGAAATAGTTAAGACATTATCTTTGTTGGAAGGGGACCCATAGGGTCCTTTTTTTTTGCCATTTAAAGGCCATTTTAACATGCATGTTAAAATAGCCTTGACCATTTTAACATGCATGTTAAAATGGCCATATGAGATATCTAACTCCTTTTATAGAAAAAGACTTACAAAAAAAGATGGTGCTTCTTGGTGGTCCAAGGCAGTGTGGGAAAACGACACTCGCTCGGGATATTTTAAAATCCTATGACTCAATAGAGAATTATTTAAACTGGGATTCAGATGAGGATAGAGATTCTATTCTTAAGCTTAAATGGAAAAATGATAAAGGACTGGTTGTATTTGATGAGCTTCATAAGTTCCCTAGATGGAAAAATTGGCTCAAGGGTCAATATGATAAACATCAAGAGGATTGTAAATTCTTAGTGACCGGAAGTGCTCGACTTGATCTTTATCGTCGTGGTGGTGACTCAATGTTGGGTAGGTATCACTATTGGCGGTTGCATCCGTTTTCGCTTCATGAATTACCTAAAGGCATTAAAATACAAGATGCTTTTAAAAGGCTTATGACTGTTGGTGGATTTCCTGAGCCTTTTCTTGACAACGATGAAGATGAGGCCAGACGTTGGAGAAAAGAGAGAACAGAGCATGTTCTGAAAGAGGATATTAGGGATTTAGAATCCATTAAAGATATACAGACGCTCTCACTTCTAGTTTCACTACTTAAAAAAAGAGTTGGTGGAATAATTATGATGTCGAATTTGGCGCAAGATCTTCAAGTTGCACCTAACACTGTTAAAAGATGGATTGAGGCCCTAGAGAAGATGTATCTTCTTTTTACTGTATCACCTTATACAAAAAATTTACCACGATCGATTCAAAAACCACCGAAGGTTTATTTTTTTGATAATGGTGACGTCGAAGGTGATGAAGGAAAACGTTTTGAAAACTTAGTGGCCACTCATCTACTAAAAACAATTCACTTCCTAGAGGATAAAACGGGACATAATTATCAACTTCATTATTTACGTGATAAAGAAGGACGTGAAGTCGATTTTGTTATCCTGAAGGATGGAGAAGTTGAGGAGTTAATCGAAGTTAAGTGGAGTGATGATAAGCCTAGTTTGTCACTTATGTATTATGCTGAAAAACTTCGTGCTAAAAAGATAACACAATTAGTGGCAGAAATTAAAAGACCTTACCAAAAAGGGGGCCTACAAATTGATAGTCCGATCAATTATTTTGCTAAAAGTTTGTCTCTGATTTAAATTAAAAAAAGCGGCGAAGGCCAATGGCCGTTTTAAAGTTTGTTTGAGTGGTCGTCTGAGAAGTGGCATCGGCCTGCTCTTCACTAGTTTGAAGAGATTCAAAACCTAAATCAAAAATAAAATCAAATTGATCATCAAAGGGGTAGGTAATTCCTGCTTTTACCGCTGGAAGAAGTCCTACTTGGCCTGATTGTTTTACCCCAACTGTTGAGGTGCCTGAAATGCCGTAACCTATTCCAAGGCCAATAAAAACTTTTCCGGGAATGTATTCTTGAAGGTTTCTAAAATAATAAAGAACGTCG
>CAMCZE010000283.1 GCA_945885655.1 Bacteriovorax stolpii
AGAAGTCACAATAAGAATATGGGTCATATTCAGAATTTCTTCTGGATCACAATCCCCCATATCCACCACTTTTGTGGAAAAACCAAGGGCATCAAGACTCTCCCCGATAATACTGGCAAGGTTTTGAGCATTACCGGATTGAGATCCAAAAAGTATCTGTATAGGGACCATTACTGACGACGAGTGATCTTTGTCGCTTCGTAGCCGGCCCTCTTAATCGCTTCTCGAACTTCATGATCAGAGATTTTTTTGCCTTTGATTTCAGCAAAAGTTGCTTTTTTATCATCCAAACTAACTGAAACATTTTCTGTTTTGTCAGTAGACTTTAATTCTTTAGTGATGGCCTCAACACACATGCCACAAGTCATGCCTTTAACATCCACTTCCACTTTTGATGCAAAAACAGAGAATGAAGCAAGTAGTAAAAAAACTGATGCAATTTTCATTATTTATCTCCTTTAGATTCGTACATATTATTTACCCCATTATAGACGAGGTGTGCAATCTCAGGTATATCCGCCCTATGAAAAAAGTTTGGGATAGATTGGGAATAGCTTTTTCTTCGGCTTGCGTTGTTCACTGTCTTCTGGTGGCCTTCCTTCCTCTTATTTCTCCCGTTCTCACTGCATACACCCATAGCACTTGGGTTCATATCATCGTAGGAGTGATCATACTTTTCACTTCTCCCCTGGCCTTTATTCCTGGGTACAGAAAACATGGCGTCACATGGATTATCGGGATGGCCCTGGCCGGACTAACATTTATCCTTTTAGGTATCCTTTTTGAAGGCCAGGTTTCAGATCAAATGAGTCATGGTATATCGATCTTTGGAAGCTTAATGCTTGTTTTTGCTCATTTTAAAAACATTCAACATTCCCATCGTCATCATCATCAGTGCTGTTAAAAACAGGCTAGCTGCAACCCATTGAATTTACTTACATCCATAAACATCTTTTATCGTTAAGAATAGAAGATTTTGTCACAACTTTTTATTCAAGTTAAAGCAGCTATATAATGGTCCTTATGGATGCAAAAGACATCTTTAAAGGCCATATTGAAAAAAACGAAGTTTTGATCGTTGATAAAAATCCTAGTTCCCGAAATAGACTTTTAAAAATCATGGCCGACCTTGGATGTAAACGAAATATGATTCACTGTACAAGCGGTATAGAAGAATCTCAGGAAATCTTAAAAACAAAAACTATTGGAATTGTATTATCTGAATACCTCATTGCTGGGGGCTCAGGATTTGATCTGTTTAAACTCATCCGTAGTGACCCAACTGTTCATCCTAAAATGTGTCTTATCCTTGTGACCTCCAACATGTCACAAACCGCTGTGGCCAAAGCGGCCGAAGAGGACGTGGATTCTTTTATTATTAAACCCTTCACTCTTCAAAGCATTAAAGAAAGTTTACTGGCCACGGTTTCCGAAAAGATTCAGCCACCTCGTTATATTTTGAAAGTGGAAGAAGGGAAAAAACTCATCTCTTCCAATCAGTATGACGAGGCGATAAAGATATTAAAACTTGCCCAGAAGATGCATGCAAAACCCTCTCTGGCACTTTTTTACATTGGCCAAGCCGAGTACTTAAAAAATTTAAGTGGACAGGCCCAAGGCTCCTATCAAGAGGGTCTTGCCTTTAGTGAAATCCATTTTAAATGTCTTATTGGCCTATACGACCTTTTAATAAAAGATGAACGTTTTAAAGATGCATACGAGATTCTAAAAAAGATTGCGACTTATTTTCCGGCCAATCCTGAAAGACTGATGCAGGTTATTCACTTAGCAGTTAAAACAGGAAATTTTTCCGACATGGATTTTTTCTATCAGACCTATATCTCATTGGACGACCGACCAAAGACTCTCACGAAGTACATCGGGGCCGGACTATATGTTTCAGGCAAAAACTCTCTGATGAAATCAGATCATTTAGAGGCCATAAAACTTTTTCAGTATATCTCCGTCTCCTGTGCAGAGTTTATTAGGATTTTAAGGAATGTGGTTGCGACTTTAGTGGAACATGGCCATGTAGATGCGGCCGAACAGTTTCTTATGAAGTTTCCTGCTGATGAAAAAAATTCTGAAGATTATTTTGTCAGTGATTTTTTAGTCACTTCTAAAAAATTCACTGACTACAACTTTATTGTGAAAGAAAGTCTCGTGCTCTATAACAAAAACATCAAAGACTTTATGTGTATGAAAAATATGATCGAGGCCATGCGGCTTGCGGGTTACAATCAAGATAAGATTCATCCCTATTTAAAAGAGATGCAGGATTTGTGGCCAGAGAGAGTTTTGGCCTAAAATCAAAAGGCCGGAAGAACCGGCCTTTCAAGAAACTATTTTTTAGTTTTAGCTTTTTCTTTTTTACGATCTTGTTTTTCTTTAGTCGTAAGTTTTGCTTTACCTTTAACTTTACCTTTGTCTTGTCCACCTTCTCCGCGGGCCATAAGAATCTCCTTAGTCGTTTAATTCTATTATTTATCCTAACACAATCTTTTACCGTCTTTATACGTTAGTTTGTTTTTTAAGCAAAAAAAAACCCTCTTTCGAGGGTTCTTCTTTTTAAAATCTTTTTTTCTAAGACTATTTTTTTCCGTATTTCTTTTTGAAACGGTCAACACGGCCTTCAGTATCCATAATCTTCTGAGTACCTGTATAAAACGGGTGAGATCCAGAAGAGATATCGATTTTGAAAAGCGGATACTCTTTACCTTGATAAGTTGTCTTATCAGTCGTTTTGATTGTTGATTTTGTTAGGATTTCGAAATCACAAGAAACATCTTTGAATACAACGTCTCTATAGTCTGGGTGAATACCTTTTTTCATACTTTATCCTTATAATGATCAATTTAAGCTTGGGTAATCTAACTATCCTACCCCTTAATGTCAATGAAGATTTCTTACTTCTTCGATGCGGCAAGAACAATACTTGCAAGCTCCGCTTCTGTCATCTTTTCAATGACTTTAGGGTCTCTTTTATCTTCAGGAAGGGTAATATTTTTAGTTCCGACTTTAATATACGGTCCATATTTCCCATCCATAATGGTGGCCTTCTTCTTTAATTTAGCAATTAAGCCGAATTCTCGAAGAACTTTCCCTCCACGACGGTTGGCCCCTTTCTCTTCATTTAAAAGCTCAAGCCCTCGGGCCAGATCAATAGAATAGAGGTCATCTTCTTTTTTAAGGGAACGAAAAACGCCATCGTGCATGACATATGGGCCAAATCGACCATTGTTAGCGAGGATTGGTTTTTTTGTTTCAGGATGAACACCAAGCTCTCTTGGTAGTGAAAGTGCCAAAATAGCATCATCAATAGACGCCGTTTTTGGATCTTTGCCTTTAGGTAAAGAAGCTCGTTTGGGTTTCGCATTTTCTTCAGTGACTTCACCTAATTGAAAGTACGCTCCATAACGGCCAACTAAACAATAAATTTTCTGACCGGTTTTAGGATCAACGCCAATGGACTGAGGTCCGTTGGCCTGATTTTTTAGAAGCTCTTTAATCTGTTCTGAATCAAGATCCGCTGGAGCGATGTCTTCTGGAATCGAAGCATGAACTTCGGTTTTTCCTTCGCCTTCAACAACAT
>CAMCZE010000284.1 GCA_945885655.1 Bacteriovorax stolpii
AATAAGTTTCCCTTATTTTGTTGGCCTAAATGGAGCAGAAGCAGATCGGGGCATTCTTCTTTATTGTTCATTTGAAGATAAGTATTGGTAGAAGTCGTCTTTAGAAATTGCATGTTCTTGGCCAAGTAGACTGGGAACATGTGATTATAATTCTGACTTATGTAGTTTAATACGTTGAATGAACTTAATGTCCCTTATTCTTTGTTCAGGGGTAGTTTCTTGTTGTAAATGCTGAAGTCTTTTTCCAGTGCTCCATAGCACGTGAAAGAATATCTATTAAAACAATTGGTTTAAAGGGCTTGTCAACAAAATCGGTTGCTCCGAGTTTTAATGCCTCTCGTATTTTTTCAGAGTCAGGGTGAGCGGTCAAGAAAACGAAAGGTATGCCATTGCCAGATGACCTGACTTGGCGGAGCAACTCAAGTCCTGAAAAAGTCCTGGCATTGAAATATCAGACAGGACAGCAGTGAACGAATGTTCTTGGATCGCCTTTAATGCTTTATTTGGATCATTCTAGGTTTCTGACAAAATTCCATGCTTCGTGAGTAACCCTGTAATGATGTCAGTGATGTCAACTTCATCATCCAAGATTAGTACCTTAAAAATAATCTCACTTTCCATTTTTTTATTCCTTTTGTTGGGTCTCATATTCTTTGATGATATCAAAGGCCTCATTCTTGGCCTTTTCCATTTTTAAAATGATTTGATACTGAGGACTCATGGGATCTTTTATCATTTCAATAAATCCATCAATACGTGATAACTTGTTCTGAAGGTCATGAAGAAACTTGCGCTTAAGAGGGTTCATTTGTTCCATTTTTTAATCACTTTTCAAAAAAAGAAATCTCTTCCAGTTGTTTGAAGAAATTTTTATAGTGAGCAGATTCGGTAAAAGTATCCATCATTAATTTTAAGAGTGCTGCATTGGTAAGGTCATTTCTGGCATGAAGAGTTAATGTGTGATCAGCTAAAAAGTGACAGAAACTAAAGAGCGAGCCAAGAGGTGAGAGCTCAGACATATTTTTTCCATTCGGAATTCCCTTACTGAATCCAATTTCGTGTTGCTCAAGAATAATTCTACTCGTATTGGCCGGGATCTGCCGTATTTGGTCTAGAAGCTCTACCGCTTTTTCAGGATGAGTTAAAAAATTATGATCATATCGTGAATTTTGAAGCATGAGTGTTTCATTTTCAATAACATCATCAAGAAAAATATCATGCATTAAGCTACTGATGGCAAGTTTAGTATGCGTAAATTCTGATAGCCACTCGAGTTTGGTTGCAAGGGTAAGAGAATAAGCTGCAATAAGAAAGGAGTGGGTTGAAAGATACGATCTTTCATTTTTCAGGATGCGATTAAGGAGAATCGAGAGGCTTTTATTCTTATTAATGATAGAGGCCGTTTCTTCAAATTGTTTTGTTATGGCGGGTAATAAACGCTCATTAAATCCCAGGTCCTTTAATGTTGAGATTAAAATACTATGTATTTGTATCTGAGCATCAATGTAATGGTTTGAGGTATTGCTTTTTATGGATAAAATTTTTCGTTCAATTTCATCGATAAACTGGTTGTTTGTGAGGTTAAATGTGTAAAGATGACTCACTGATTTTTGAATATACTTAGCATACTCAATTTCATCAAATGAATCTCCTTTTTTAATGATTCTAATAAAACAATCTTCAGATATTTTAATAAAAATATCTCCTGGCATTTTGTTAAGCTTAAACAAGAGCCCAATGCTAATGGGGGTATAGGCATGGACTTTGTCTGAATAAGTAGACAAAAATTCGGTTTTGAACTTTTCTATGGCGACGTTTAAGCCTTCAATGATTGCCGGTTTTATAATTGAACATAAAAATGCACTTTGGTCTTCAAAATCTTTTAGCGTTTTGTAGTTCACAGTGCTGCATAACACGTAAGCGCAGGGTTGGATGGACTTTAAAACTTCTTTATAGACTTCTCCTCCGTTTTTTAGAGGCATGTTGTAATCACAAAAAACCAGGCCCACAGAGTTTTTTTTCAGAATCTCAATGGCCTCTTCGCCATTACTCGCAAAATAAATGGTGCAATTAAGTTTGGATTTAATACTAAAGGCTAATATATCTCTAATATCTTCTTCATCATCAGCAATTAAAACAATAAGCTCATTTATCATTCTATAAATCCGATCTTTTTATATATTAATTAATCAATTATCAGGGCAAATTCAAGTCCTGTCGAATTAAGAATTCTTAACTATAGAAAACTTAGCACGTGCTATAATATTTTGCTAAGGAAATTTATGATTAAACCAGTAGATAGTAATGATGAAAGAGAGCGTATAGCCGAACTTAATGACTATAGCATTTTAGATACGTTGTCTGAGACTGCTTTTGATGAATTAACTATTTTAGCTAGTCAAATATGCGGAACTAAAATTTCTTTAATCAGTTTGATTGATTCCAATAGGCAATGGTTTAAGTCAAAAGTTGGCCTGGATGCCCTTGAAACCCCTAGGGATATATCTTTTTGTGGTCACGCCATTCTTTCTAACGAGATCCTAGAAGTTCCTGATGCAGGTTTGGACCAAAGGTTTAAGGATAATCCACTTTATCTAGGTGATCCCTATGTACGCTTCTACGCCGGAGCTCCCCTCATTACGCCAAAGGGTTACCGTATAGGTACTTTGTGCGTGATTGATGATTACCCTCGAAGTTTAACAAGTGTGCAGAGGCTAATGCTTGTAACTCTAGCTAAGCAAGTAATCATTCAACTCGAGCTCAGGAAAAAAGAACAAAGACTTCAAGAAATAAATCAAATCCTTGATGGGGTTGTGAACAATATACCATTTATGCTCACAGTTTTTAATGAACGCGAAGAGTTTGAGTGGATTAATTCTGGTTGGTCAAGAGAACTTGGTTGGAGCCTTGAGGAAATGCGTAGTAAGAATATGTTCACTGAGCTTTATCCAGATGCCAAGACGAGGTCAGATTATTTGAATTTTATCAAGAGTCCAAGCTCCAAATGGATGAGTTTTTTGACTCAAAGGAAAAATGGACAAACTTTTCCCGTCGCCTGGTCAAGTATTCACCTTCCGAATGGAAAACTGATCGGAATGGGCCAAGATATTAGTGAAGAAAATAAAGATATCATTCTTAAAAAAGCTATTTCGGATTTACGTGAGAATTTTATTGAATTCAATAAAGATATCGAGTCGTTTTGTCGCGCCATGCTTTATTCATTTTCTACAATAATAGATAGTCATTTTGTTTTTGTTGGTGAAATCGGAGCTGAAGCAGACGACAAAGTCTTGTTGGGTCGAACTGGTATGATTTTTCTTGGAGAAGGCTGCGAGATAAATGATGTTGAGAAGGATAAGATGACGTTAAAGATGAAAGAAGTTGCGCAAGAAGGAAAAACTCAGATATATGAAAACTTAGTATATATTCCCATTCAACATTCATCAGGGTTGATTTGTATTCTTGGGGCCCAGTTTAACTCTAAGATCATACCAGAAAAAAGCTTGGCATCTTTGAAACCTTTTTTTGAAGTTGTAAGTGAAGTATTATATGCATATAAGCTTGAGGAAAAAATTAGAAC
>CAMCZE010000285.1 GCA_945885655.1 Bacteriovorax stolpii
AAGATCTCTTTTAGATGCCCAAAACGTAAATCATTCTTTTATCTCTATTTCAAATAACACAAGAATGAATTTAACGATTTCAAATTCTAAAAATCATAAACAAACACGTTTAAGTTTTCCCGGTCCCAAAATACTGCCAGAAGAGTTAAGAAAAATAGAAAACTTTTTATTAAAGATCAGATCCCAAGACATCGTTGTTCTCGGTGGAAGTCTTCCTCCAGGTGTGAAAACAAGTTATGTTGCAAAGATTGTAAAAAGCTTAAAAGACAGAGGTATTATTTGCATCGTCGATATGCCTGGTCTGCATTTGAGCAAAGTCATTTTTTCAAAACCATTTTTAATAAAACCTAACTTGATTGAATTTCAGGCCCTCGTTAAAAAAAATGTTTTTGAGATCAAAACGATTCTTCCTCTCGTACGAAAATTAAATAAAAAGGTACCTCTTATATGTGTTTCTTCAGTCGAGGGTGGAGCAATACTTGTAACTAAGGATGAAGCTTGGTATGGAAAAATTCCTAAAGTAAAAATTCGATCGAGTGTTGGAGCAGGCGACTCAATGGTTGGGGCAATCTCTGCAGCTCTTATTAAAAATCCACAAACACCATTAAATGATCTATTAAGAGAAGGTCTTGCAGCTGCATGCGCTACTCTAGCTGAACCAGGTATGGCCTTAGCGTCAAGAAAAAATTTCTACAAATATCTTTCAAAGATCTCCCTCAAGCAAATTGATTAGCATTATTCATTGTTGACTTAAATCATTTTTTTTATAAATTCGATTTTTTGCTTATGAATGTGAATGGCCAATATGTGCACTTATTCATACTGTATAATGAAAGCAAAACTTATGAGGAAAATTAGTGAACCCCATTTATTTTTTTACTTTTACTTTTTTTTCGATCATTTCTTTTATTGGGATTAAATCGCCATATCCTTTTAAATTAGTGCCCATTCTTTTTGTTTTTATAGGAATTCCAGTATTTGATCTAATAGTAGGAGAAAACAAATCCAATGCAAATTTAGAACAAGAAAAACGTTGGAAATCACCATGGGTGTGGGGACCCGCCGTTTATTTTTATGTTGTTACTCATTTTCTGATTCTTTTTTATTCATTATCAAATTCTATTCATCTCACATGGAATAATCTCGTTATTGGAGCAGTTGCCATAGGTCTTTATACTGGTGGACTTGGAATTACAGTCGCTCATGAACTTTGCCATAAAAAAGAAAAGCTGCCCCGATTTGTGGCCGATCTTCTTCTTGCGAGTGTTTGTTACCAGCATTTTGCCATCGAGCATATAAGAGGTCACCATTTTCAAGTTGCAACTCAAGAGGATCCCGCTAGTTCTAGAAAAGATGAGGCTTCGTATCCGTTTCTCTTAAGAACGATTAAGGGATCGTTTTTTCATGCGTTTCAACTTGATAAGTTCGGTGTTATGAAAGGAGTCGTCCTGGCATTGATCTTTGCTGTTTCTGCATTTGTTTTTGATGTTAAGGCCGGTGCTTTTTTTGTTATCCAATCCTTGGTGGCGATTGTTCTTCTTGAACTCGTAAACTATGTCGAGCACTATGGTCTAAGTAGAAATAAGTTAGATAATGGGCGTTATGAAAAGGTTCTTCCTATTCATTCTTGGAATTCGGCCCACAAGTTTTCGAATTTAATTTTATTCAATTTACAAAGACACTCTGATCATCACGCAATGGCGCACTTACCCTATACAGTACTTAAACATCAAGAAGCGGCTCCACAACTCCCTACGGGCTATCCGGGCATGATCATGTTGGCCCTCGTACCACCTCTTTGGTTTCAAGTGATGAATCCCAAGGTTATCGAAGCACAAAAGTTCCAAAACAAAAATCAATCCTCCTAATCATAACGAAAAGAGGATTCTGGTATTCGAAGGTTGTTCGGCAAATATGTCTTAGACAAGAGTATCAATCGCAGTCAGTATAATCTGGGTTAAGACGATGCAATTCAATGCAGGCTTTTTCATCGGCAATAGATGTCATAAATAACTTTGCCTGCTTATGATCTAGCTTAAGTGACTTGCAAATTTTGTCTGCTGTATCGAGCGTAGGTAGGAGTTTTTCATTCATGATTTTGCTAAGTAAGCTTGAATCAATATCCAAATTCAGAGCGAATGCTCGCAGAGAATATAGGGAATTCCCATCTTTTCTTCTATTGAATTCCTTCTTGAGGAATTCTAAGTAATATAATTCTTCACTTTCAGACATAAGGAATGTGTACCATCCGAGAAGTGTATTGAGAGCCTATAAATTTTTCAGTGTGGTTGAATCCATCCACAGAAAATTCGGAGGCATATTGAGGGCTTAGAGTAGCTATGTTAGTTGTCACAACAGCTATTTATTAAAAGGCAGGATTATGAGGACATTTCTTTTAACTTTTACCCTCTTCTTTGGATTTCTAAGTTTGGCCGAAGCTCAGCGAGCAACTGTTACCGAGCTAAACATCAGCTCTGCTATGACGGACAACCGGAGAATACTTTTCAATGAAAGAAGTACTGCTCTTGCCTTAAACGTAGAATACGACGATGTGAAGATGATCAGGGCTAAAATAAGTGGAGTTTTGAAAAAGCGTCTCAAGTTTTTCGATACGTGGGAAACAGAAGGGGAGGCACATGTAACAACAATTACCCCTCCAGAATTTAATAATCAACTTACACCTTATGTCTCGCAAGATACGATTAACAGGATTGCCGCAAATTTAGATATCCAAGCCTCAGACGTAAAAGTCTTGGGACTTGGAAGTGGGAAAAAAGTTTTTAATGGTGAGCTTGGAGAAACTTTCTTCATCATCATTCAATCTCGAAAACTTTTGGCAATCCGAGAAGCAATATATCTCGAATACCTGAAGAACGGTGGACCCAAATCAGGCCCGAAGGCTTTCAATCCAAGACGTTTCTTCCCTCATATAACAGTTGGCTTTACCCATGACGATATTCACGAATCAGATGGTCTATTGAAGGATGTTGAACACAGTTTAGATCGAAGATTTCTTTTGAGAGTAACAGGATTGTAATTTATAAGTTTCCGTTTTTTGTGGAATGGAGGAAACAAAAGTTCGTGCTATGTATGAAGTGGTGGAGGCGAGGGGTATTTATTTGAACTAAGGGGAACTAATGACCAGATCTCCATTTCAAAAACTCATCATATTGATTGGAAAAGTCGCCGTCCGGTTCCTTATTACTTTATGTCCTCGAAAGGACAAAGAGGAACTGAATGCAAAAGCTCGCTACAATGATTATGGGGTTTGTCCTCATTTTAGGGTTAACTAGTGCCACTTATAACTTCTACCGGATGCTCAAGAGAGAAACGCTTTTAAAGGCATCTAAGGGCTCTAGCAGACTTTCAGGCCTCACACAAAGAATGACCGGAATTAAAAATGCTTGGTAGTCCATTGGCCACGCATCTCTCTAAAGAGAGAAAGAAGAGAGGAATGACGGTCAAGCAGATTGCGAAGTATTTGGGTTTGCCTCCTTCGACTCTGTTCACTTGGGAGAATGGTGCCAATCTAAGGAATTTTAATTATTTAAAACAAATTTTCTTAAAGC
>CAMCZE010000286.1 GCA_945885655.1 Bacteriovorax stolpii
ATCAAAAAAATGCGTTGATCAACTAAATGATAGTGAGCGGGCAACTTTATTTGGACTCATGAACTCTCAAAAAGACTCTATGAGTGATATGCTCAGCAGTGGTCTACAAGAAGCTTACCAGCATGCAAAATTTAGTAATTGGAATCCAACATACAATCTTCTTCGAAAATGGGAATCATCACTTCTTAAATGGAGTATCCAGGAGATTGAAACATTTTTAAGAACTCTATCACTTGGTGAACTATCATTTGCCATGAGTTCAATGAAACCCGAAAAGGTGGCCTTTATCGCCTCCTTAAACGAGGACATCCTTAAAAAAACACTTAATGCAAAAGATAAAAAGCATGAAGTCAAAGATGCTCAAACTTTTTCACAAAAATTGGGATTAAGAGTTAAACCTGAATTTATCGCACAAACATACAATGATTTTTCTTATTATCTACCCTGGGAGCTAGAGTATGAAGTTTCCGATGATTTAAATACTCTTCCACTGGAAGATATCTTTAAGAGTGCGGGAGAATTTATTAATCAACTCACTCTTCAAGAAGGTAAAGAGTTTTTACTCACTTTCCCGAAAGAAAACTGGGAAGCCATTGTTTTTGACATGCCAGAACTTAAACAAAGTCGTCTCATGAATATGAACCAAGAACAATTCACTGAATTGGGACTTAAATTAAAAGCTTCGTGGAGAAAAACTCTCGTTGTTTCTAAAAATCAGAAGCATGAAGCAGCTTAAGCTTATTTTATTGTTTCTATTTGTGCCTTTAGTATGTTTTGGAAAACAAGGCCCTGAGTTTTTAATTGGACCAGAGTTACTTTCAACGAATGTAAATACAAAAGCATCAGAAAGTACGAATTCAGCAAGTGCCCAGTTCAATTTTCTTAATTTAAGGGGTGGTGTTCAGTATTCATTTTCTAATCGTTTTGCCGTCAAAGGCAGTGTGGTTACTGGCTTCGCAATGACAACGGCTTCTCGTCTCAGTGGATATTCAATCGGTGGTGTATGGGCACCCTTTAAGCCAATATCTGTGGACAGTACGTACAAAGATGGGATTTCTTTAAGTTCAGTAGCATCAAAAAGTTGGTTTATCGGACTTAACTTCCAACAAATTGATTTATCAGTGGCCTACATTTCACTGTCTTTTTCTGGTTTTCGGGCCGAATCAGGCGTGCGACTCCCTATTTCTCAAAAAGAAAATATCACATTGGCCGGTTTTTTTGAAAATATGACGAGTGGTGAAGAAAGAAGTTTGACCGGTTTTGGATTGGCCGCAACTTACAACATCACTTTGAATTTATGGTGAAATAAATTTTGCTCTACGTTCTACTCTTAATTTCATATTAATCGCATTTGCTGCGTTCACGGCAGAGTCCCAAGCAGTATAGATCTGTTTTTTTGTATTTGCTTTTAAGTCACCTGCTACATAAAGACCTGGAACAGATGTGAGTCCAGCTTCATCTGCTTTTACAAACCCTCTTTCATCTAACGCCGCACCTAATTCATTAGCCAGTTCGTTATACACAATCATCCCAAGGGCCACAAAACTGATATCCACATTCGCTGTTTCACCGTTCTCCAACACAAACCCTTTAAGCATCTTGCCTTTTCCCTCACCTAAAATTTCTTTAATCGGTGATTCCATCACTTTCATATTATAAAGTTTCATAATTTTTAGTGTGTCTTCTTGGAATTGTGGTTTTTCACCATTCGTGAGAATGAAAAACTCAGTTGGATTATATCTTTCCTGGAGGAGAATCGACACCCAAGCAGCTCCATTACCATGACCAATAACTGCAACCTTTTTACCTAAAACATGATGCCCGTCACAGAGAAGACAATAATCAATGGTTTGAGCATTGGCATAATTAAAAATCGGTACCATCGAACCTTGAATATACGGTTGTACATCCATCACTCCAGTACACATAATTACGTATTGGGCCCAATAGACTTCGCCCTTTGAATCTGTGATTTCAAAAAGATTATCTTTTTTAATAATTGAGTGAACACCAATATTGTTTTTATATTGAAGATTTTTAGCAAAAGGAGACTCATTGATCCATTTAAGAACCTCTGCATTCGGCTCTTCAATACCTTTTTGATAATTGAAGTGGGCCGGTATATTCTCAACCTTTTTTACCCATAGAGCACGCGAACGTTTTTTATCTTTTAACGAACCAGAAAAAAAAAGGCATTCATCATTATTAAGGATAGTGCGATGAGTGGCCATAACTCCTGCAGAGCCTCCACCGATCACACACACAGGATAAATCTTCTTCATTATTTTGCGCCAGAAGATTTATAATGATTCTCATTTATCTCTTCAACATGATTTTTAGTTTGTTCTCGCTCTCTCAAATGTTCCCCTGAAACCGACTTAATTTTAACATCTTTTATTTCAGAATTCTTAACACGCGTAAGCTCAAAAGAATAACCTTCCCAAATGATCATATGACCTTTTTTAGGAAAACTATTACCCAACATCTCCATCAAAAAACCATTGAGAGTTGAGTAGTTATCATTTAGTGGGATTTTAATATCAAATTCATTATAAAGATCACGAAGCGAGATGGTCGATGGTACAAGAATCCCCTCTTCGCTCTCAACTCCCGGAATTCCATCCTCTTCATTATCATGTTCATCTTGGATCTCTCCAAAAATTTCTTCCATAATATCTTCCAAGGTAAGCATACCCACAACAATTCCATTCTCATCCTTAACCAAAGCCAAATGAACTTTTTTACGATTCATATGGTCAAAGACAGCTTGAATTTTCATATGCTCATATACAAAAAATGGGGGTTTTAGATATTTAGTCACATCAAAGCTTTCTCTATCTTCTGGCCCAGTAAAAGCTAAATCCTTAACATGCAGGAATCCTAAAACATCATCCAGATCTTCTTGATAAACAGGATAGCGGCTATGGGCGATTTCTCTTACTCTTTTGATAAGATCGTCAAAGCTACTCTTCTTCGAAATAGCTTCAATGCTTGTTCTTGGAACCATAATGTCCTTAACCTTGATCGATGGAAATTCCAAGATAGAGGTTAGAAGATCAAGCTGTTTTGAATCCATCGTCTTTTCTTCTTCGGCCATCTCTACCATGACTTCAATATCATCTTTTGTAACGAGACGACTTCTTACGTGAGCATTTTTACCTAAAACCATTTCAATGATTTTCATAAAAATTTTTACAACAGGGTAAAGGGCATAATAAAAACCGATAAGGATCATGACACAAAAAGGAGCAATCCTTTCTGACTTTCCCCGTCCAAAAGTTTTAGGAGCAATTTCTCCGAACAAAAGAATTATGACCGTCGTTACTCCTACACTGATGGCGAGTGCATCATTAGAAAAAATTCTTTGAGTAATCGCCGTAGATAAGGATGCAATGAAGATGTTAACAAAGTTATTTCCTACAAGGATTGTTGTAAGAATGTCATTTGGTCTTTCAATCCAATGTTTCATGGCAGCGGAATCAAGGCCATGTTCTTCAGCAATCTGTTTAGCTTTTTCATGAGGGAGAGACAATAATGCTGCTTCTGAGCCTGAAAAGAATGCGGAC
>CAMCZE010000287.1 GCA_945885655.1 Bacteriovorax stolpii
AACATTAACTCTATAGGCATGAAGTGCGGTGTAATAAATTGAAAGATGCCCAAGCTGATCTTCGTAATGCTTAAAAAGTGAAGAACGCCAGTTATTTTCATCAGAAAAATAATGTTCATACTGCCAAAAAGTATGAACGCCGTATGACCAGGCATGGGCCAAGGTCATAGAACTGATTTCCTTAACATAATAATCAAATTCAACACATGGTATCTTGGTCTCTTTAGCAACTGGGGAGGTACATTCCCTTGCATCTAACCGTACTAATTCTGGTTCTGTGATGATGTCAGCAAAAGTTGAATCACCAGTTAATTGTTTTAAGGCATTTTCATCTTTTCCAAAATAAACATCTGACTGACTTTCATAAAAACTTAGATACATTCTATTACGAATTTGATTTAGAAAATCTCCATCGTTTTCAAATTGTCTTTCTCGAGTGCTATCATCATGATTGAAGGGCTTGACACCAAAATCATGGTAGGAAATGGCCTTTGCTCCGGATAAGTTTTTCCCAGGTAATGGAAAATCAATTAAATAATAAAGATCATCACCCCAGCCATCCAAAACTTCTCTATTTCCATGTGTTGGACCCTTTATTTTCCAGTTTTCAACCAATTCACTTTCAGACAAACTTGGATTGGCCAGTTTTTTATGGGCAATCAATAGAAGTTCAGTTTTAAAGTTCACGTCATCAATGATGTTTTTTGTCGCTTCTTTTGTGAAATTGACTCTATACCAATAGTTCCAACGGTCCTGGATCTCATCATTAAACGGACCTGCCTCTGCCCTCAAGTTCCTACATTTGGCCACAGCATTACTATCTTCAGTCCTAAATGTTTCAAATTGAGTATCCCCATCTCTTCTGCTCTTTTTGATCTTCCAAAATTTATTATTATGCAGATCCCAACTTGAATCTGCCATCGTCTCTTGAAATAACTTAATTGTTTTTTGGGCCTCTCCTACAAGTTCAAACATTTTATCTTCGTATTCCATATAAATAGCATTCTTACGTAAGAGTAAGAACTGGAGATCATAACCAGTCGTTAAACGAGACTTTAAAAGTTTAGGGGTTAGATTATCTCCATTCAATATAAACTCCCCCTTGGCCACATTTTGAAGTTTACCATCTATTGTCCTAGTCGGCAGGGTGACTTGGCCCTTATCAGTGATGTGGGCTTCAGTATTGGCCACCGTTTGCGTGAGAAGTTGTTCTTTTTCTAGGGCCAAAAAATTTTCGTTAAATTTATAAACAGCTGCCAGACGTTGTTTTCTAATATCTAAGAACTGATCTCTTATTTTATCTAATAGCCCTAAACAGTCCATTTTATTTACATTTCCATCCTTAATAACGTCCAAACTTGAAAACAGCCATTCCATGGTTCTAAATGTTTTTAGAGCATGAATGCCGGCGGCCCTCTGAGCTGGAGTCATTTGACCTAAAGTAGCATTAGCAGAATCTTCTACAGCACTTGTGTAAATAACTGGGTTTGCTGCTGGAAAATCACAATATCCATTTTGAACACTAAATTGGAAAGGGGCCTTACATTTTGCATTACCAAGAGGTGTTTCAAAACGTTCTGCCTTTCGACAGATTTTTCCCTGTACACATTTCCCAACCCGTCCTGTTGCACCATTGGCACCACAATTTAAACTTTGACATCGGCCATGATAATATTTTGGGCCTTCTTCGGTTGTAGCTCCACAATCTTTTTGACTATCATCATTGAGGATCAAATTTTTTGTCATCAATTCTTCTCTTAATCTTTTGGCCTTATTTTCGTCTTGAAGATGCATGTCTTTTTCTGGTCTCATGGCAAAACAGCCTTTTTCATTCTGGCAGTCTGTATCTGATAAACATCTAGAATCCATCTGTAAAAGATCGTCCGATATTTCTGTTGGAAGAGGCACTGCCATCACATTCCAAGAGCTATATAAAATCATCATTAAACTTAAAACCTTCATATCGAATCCTTTTAGGTGGAACATTCTTTATTTACCGAAATTATAACACTTCATTGGGATGGCCCCAATAAGGTGAAGTTTGCTTCAGGCGCAAAGCGTTAAAACAACAAGGTAATCCTAAATTTTTAAGGACCTATCTGCCCCCCTACAAGCGCCTCCCTTTTAAGGCAGTCCCATCTTTTCCTTGTTTTCATGAGGATATAAAAATACAGTATGCAGACATTAGATTCTCAGGCCAGCTGGCCAATTCATTTGACGACAATTTTTAAGATTGAGAAGAGGCAACAATGGTCGATAATCAAGGTATGTGGGGCGCAGAAACCAAACATTTTCATCAACTTTCACCAGACCATGTGATGAAGGCCGCTGAGACTTGGGGACGTCGTCTCAGTGGACGAATTATGGCCCTTAATAGTCTTGAAAATAGGGTTTATGACATCGAGTTGGCCTCACCCGAAAGTGATGTGGAAAATGGGTTTGCCGCTCAAAATATCATCCTCAAATTTTATCGTCCTGGACGCTGGTCCGAGGCCCAAATCAAAGAAGAACACCGCTTTCTTGAAACACTTAAAGAGTTTGAAATTCCTGTTGTGGCACCTATTGAATTTAATGGGCAAACTCTTCATCTTGACCCGGAAAATAACCTTTGGTTTGCTCTTTTTCCAAAAGTCATGGGGCGCCTCAAAGACGAACTTGTCAAAGAAGAAATTGAGCAGGTTGGTCGCTTGATTGCACGTATTCATAACATAGGATCCATGGGGGATTTTAAACACCGTCTTGCCCTCAATCCACAAACCTTTATTGAACAAAGTCGACTGGCCCTAAGTTTACAAAAACCTGTTGAGCACATCAGTTTTGATCATTACCTCAAACTGCTTGATCAACTTTATGCTATCCTCGCTCCTTTATTTCAAAACCTGACGGTGCAAAGAATTCACGGAGATTTTCATCGAGGAAATATCGTCTGGACCAGCGGTGGCCCATTTGCCGTGGACTTTGATGATTGCCTTACTGGACCCATTGAACAAGATTTATGGCTTTTATTTCCTGGACAAGATTCTTATGCCCTGGAAGAGCGAGAACGGTTTCTTGGGGCCTATAAGGAGATGACACGAAAACAACATATTCATCTCAATCTCACGGAACCTCTGCGCGCCATGCGTATGGTTCATTTTAATACGTGGATTGCTAAACGTTGGGAAGATCATTCTTTTCAAAAAATGTTCCCACAATTTCCATCTGCAAGTTATTGGGACCAACAATTAATCGATTTAAGAATTCAGATTGGATCATTACAAGAATCGATGTACTAACTCTGCCCTTCATCGAATTTAACACCAACTTTAAATTCAACCTGCGCTCCCTCTAAAGGACGCACATTTTTGATGGTGCCAATGAGAGGATCATCTAAATTAAAATCGTCAAAACCAATGACCCGCACTTGAGAGCCGGTATCAAAGTCCTCAAATGAATCCGTTAAAAAGCCCATCCCTCCTTGAGAGAGATCAAAAAGCTTATAAACTTTTGCTTCATCTTTGACCAAAATCTTCACTTTCTTATTGGCCTTAGGACGAGCA
>CAMCZE010000288.1 GCA_945885655.1 Bacteriovorax stolpii
GGAACACGTAGGCGGCAGTAATAGAGTTCTTTACTCGTTTTATAGGTATGCAAGATTTAGTTTCCTTGACTAAGATTCAATAGGACTTAAAATAAATGATAGGGAAAGTCAAAAAATTTAAGAAGTTATGCCATGGAGGGCGCCTTTGAGACCTATTATTATTCCCGCACTTGCGTCATTGTTACTTTTTTCCTCTTCATGTTCTTGGTACCGTGACGTCCAACGCTCCTTGGTTGAAGATGATACTGGAAAAACAG
This sequence comes from Bacteriovorax stolpii, assembly GCA_945885655.1. Taxonomy (GTDB): domain Bacteria; phylum Bdellovibrionota; class Bacteriovoracia; order Bacteriovoracales; family Bacteriovoracaceae; genus Peredibacter. Next base: position 258 of record CAMCZE010000288.1, read on the forward strand.
AACGTAAAAAGCGACCAGTTACTCGCGACCAATATGATCAACTCTTAGTGAAGTATGAAGAACTCACAAAAAAATACGAAGCTTTGAAAGAAAATCCCAATGGGGGACAGCCCTCACTTGTAGATGATCTTCAAAACTCTCAGGCCCAAAATTTTTCCAATACGGCCAATGGTCTGGATACAGAAACAGTTGATTTGTTTCAAACTCCTGCAGTCACAGCTGGTAAAAATTCAATGGCCCCAACAGATTTAGGTTCGCAGCTAAACCTTTTCAGAAAAGGCTTAACAACTAAAAGTAATAATCCGAGCGAGGCCATTAAAATCTTCCAACAATTAGAAACAGGTACTGAACCCGCTGTGGCCGCAAGAGCAAAATTTCAAGTAGGCGAGCTCATGTTTAGTAAACAACAATACGATGTGGCCTTGCAGGTATTTGAAGACATCATCGCCACTCACGCCCATTCAGGAGCTGTTTTAGACGCCTTGAAATTTGCTGTCGTATGTAGTGAAAAATTGGGATTAAAAGCTAAAAAAGATCAGTATTCATCGATGTTAAATGACGTCTTTGAATCAAACTAATAGGTGAACGTGAGACTAGAGACTAGGATTTTAATTCTTTTTGCTCTAATAGCTACTCCGGTCCTTCTAAAGGCCCAGGATACAGCAACGGATGCTGAATTAAATGCATTATTAGGTACTGCGCCAGCGGCTCCCCAAGAAGTGCCTGAAACACCTTCGATCAATACAGCTCCTGGAATCACTCCGGCCAATAATAATGTCTCGTCTGAGACAGTGGATGTCTTCCCTAGCGAAGAAGATAATTCCATTAAGCCACTGACTAATCCGACTTTGCCTGATTCAAATGACCAAGAAAATAATGCAGTTGTGGAATCAGATGAAAAATCTGATAAAACTGCGACAAGTAGTGATAAAAAAAACAATGTGAGTCCCCAGGACATAACTGTTCCTGAAACATCAAAAGACCAACCAGCAGATAACACTGGTAAAAATGACCCTAAAAAAACCTTCTGGCCTGCCCAGTCAGATGCCCAGAAGTCCGGAACAACAGGTGATGATTTAGACACTTTATCTGAAGATCTTAGTGACGATGATTTCACCCCTGCAGATCAAGTCTCTGAAAAAATTAAAAAAGACGATATAAAAAAAGACGATGTCGTTTTAGATGTGCCAAAAGAACCTGCCATCTTTGATGTCGGCAGAGAAGAGAGAGATCTTTTAGGTCTAGCTCAAAACATACAGGGTCAGATATCTAACTCCGAATGGAATGAGGTGGCCACAGCTTCAAAAAATGATTCTTATACTGTTGTAAGAGACGATTGGTTATTTAAAATTTCAAAACGTATTTTTGGCTCAGGTTTTTATTATCCAAAGATCTGGTCATTAAATTCATATATTACCAATCCACATTTTATTGAGCCAGGAATGGTATTAACTTTCAGTACCGGAAGTTCTACCACTGCTCCTGAAGTAAAATTAGGCTCTTTTTCAACTGATGAACGTAATTCTGCTCCAGGGTCCATTGGTAATACCAATGGAAATGATCTCTCAAACTTCGGAGATGAAGTTAAGCCTAAGTGGATCGATGAAAAGGCTGAACTTGAAAATCAAGGAATCTACTTTCAATATGCTTCAGAAGAAACTGTAGATGATTTAACTCAGATGGGAGCAGAAGCTCTTAACCGTGAGTATGAGAACTATGAGCCACCTCGTAGTGAATTAGATACGGCCATTCCTTTAAACTACGATAAAAATGGATTTGATAAAACTTCAAAAATTCATTATTCATTTAGAGAAGGTTTTTATTTAAGCACTTTTATTTCAACAAATATCGTTCAGGATTTTGGTTCCATCGTAAATGGGCCAGATGAAAATATCTATTTTACAAAACTTGATCATGCTTATGTAAAGTTTGATGAGTCGATCAATGCCCTTGCCGGAGATAAGTTTTCTGTTTATTCCTCTGGTGGAAAAGTAAAACACAAAAACTCGGATCGTGAAGGTTATAAGTATACTATCGTTGCTCAGATTAAGCTTTTACGTAAGAACCGGGACAAGTGGGAAATAGAGTTTATTGAAGTTTCAGGTACTCCTCAACGTGGAGATAGAATAACGGCCTACACGCCAAAGATAGAACGAATTACAAAAACTTATAATCAACGTCTGATTGAAGCTGCTATCCTTGGCACCTATGAGCATACCCAAACACTTTTAGGTTTTGGTAACGTGATCTATCTTGATCGCGGTCGCGCAGACGGCGTGGAAATGGGTAATGTTTTTGAGGTTTACGGTTTTAAAGATCGTTTAACTCAAAAAAATATAAGTGATCAGCCAACTTATAAAATGGGTGATGTGACTGTTATTACTTTGACCGATAACTTTGCCACGGCCCTTGTGACAAACTCTCGTCGTGATTTTTACGCTGGCGACATTGTGATTTCTAAAACCAAAGAGGCCCACCTGCGTGAACTAAATGCAGGTAAAACTAAATCATCCAACGAAAAAGCGATGATGGGTGGAAAATCTCTTGAAGAGCTAGATGTTGAGCTTAATCTTGAGAACCTAAACGATGATCTTCTTAAAGAAGCCGATAAAATTCAGCTTACTGAAGATGAGTTAGCTGAGCTTGAGCGTCAAGAGCGTGAGAAGTCAGTGATCAAAGACTCAGAACGTGACCTCAAGGCCCTAGAACGCTTGGAAAACGAAATTGAGCAGGCCGAAACGATTCTTAATGATGCTAAGCTTGACGAAGATAAACTTCTTGAGAATGAGAACTTAAATGATCTTGAGAAGAAACGTGGAAGTGTGGATCAAGACTCAGTTGAAGAGATCGAAGAAAACCTTGGTAAACGGTTTGTGGATGAAGATTTAAATTCTAAGGACAATCCGTTTGGCCTTACAGAGTTTGATGTAGAAGAGATTGATGAACTTCTCAATGTTGAGAAAAGTACCGAAAAGAAATAGTCATTTTATAGGCCCCAGAAACGGGGCCTATTTTTTTCCTACTAAGAAACAGCGCTTCATTATGGTTTTTAAGATTGTAGAACATGCTTGTGCTGGCCAATGGGATTAGGCGTGGGGTAAAGTGGAATCCCATATGCGCATCCTTAGATTTAACCGATGATGTGCTCTTTTACATTGATTTAAAACTTATTGCTGGATAGATTCTATCCAGAGTGTTTGCCGGGCCTTAGCTCAGCTGGATAGAGTGGAACGCTTCGAACGTTTAGGTCGGGGGTTCGAATCCCTCAGGCCCGGCCACTC
>CAMCZE010000289.1 GCA_945885655.1 Bacteriovorax stolpii
AACCAGAAGTTTGACAATGAGTTCTTAATGCCAGTGACTTAAAACTTTTCGGCTTAAAATCTGAGACAATTTTACTCCACAAGAGACGAGCAGCTCTCATTTTGGCCACTTCCATAAAATAATTCATTCCTATGGCCCAGAAAAATGAAAGCCTAGGAGCAAACTGATCAATGTCTAGGCCAGTCTTGATTCCTGTACGTAAGTACTCAAGGCCGTCGGCCAATGTGTAAGCAAGTTCAAGATCTGCCGTGGCGCCAGCTTCCTGCATATGATAACCAGAAATGGAGATGGAGTTAAACTTCGGCATATGTTTAGAAGTATAACTAAAAATATCAGCAATAATCCTCATGGAGGGTTTTGGCGGATAGATATATGTGTTACGAACCATAAACTCTTTTAAGATATCATTTTGAATGGTTCCCGTAAGTTGTTCAGGTTTCACACCTTGCTCTTCAGCGGCCACTATAAATAAAGCAAGAATGGGAATAACCGCTCCATTCATTGTCATAGAGACCGACATCTGATCCAAAGGAATACCTTGGAAAAGAATGCGCATATCCAGAATGGAATCGATGGCCACTCCGGCCATCCCTACATCCCCTAAAACTCTTGGATGATCTGAGTCATAACCTCGATGAGTGGCAAGATCAAATGCAATGGAGAGGCCCTTTTGACCTTTAGAAAGATTATCTAAATAAAAACGATTCGAAGCTTCTGCAGTTGAAAACCCAGCGTACTGACGAATGGTCCAAGGTTTAACTGAAAACATGGAAGCATAGGGGCCACGAATAAATGGTTTTGAACCAGGCAGAGTTTGAGTCAGTCGCTTAAACTGCACATCACTTTGCGAATAAGAAGATTTTAAATCAATGCCTTCTGGAAAAGTCATGATCTTTTTATTTTTCACAAGAGGAGAAGCTTCCGATTGCCAAGGAATTTTAGTAAAATCTATTTGAGTCATTTGGCCCCCAGTCGAGCAGCAAGATCAAGAAGGATTTGATAAATATCTTGGCCTGAAAAAATATTTTGCACTCCAGGGAACTTCACTTTTCCAGCAACAAACAGTTCTTTGTTTGAAATACCCGCTAAAGAAAATCTGGGATAATCTTCATCTTTGGCACAAAAAACAATCACTTCCTCTTTTCTGTTTGAAAGGTCTTCAATCTCAAATTGAGATTGAAGTGGTGTTATAACTTGTAAACCTAAAACCTCAAAATAATTTTTAACAAAATTAAGCCGATCATTTAAAACGGCCAGATCTCCCAAAAGGGCAACATAGACTTTAGGTTTTGATTTTAGCTGATTCACATTAAGTCTAAGTTCTTCAAAGTCTCTGGCCAAACGAAAGAATAATGTTTTAGGTTTTTTTTCAAAACTTAATGTCTCTTTCACATCAGCAAAGTCATTAATCCCACTTAAAATGTGTTTTCTTTTTCTAAATGAATCTAAACGTGATGTTCTTAAAGTCTCACATTGTGATTTAAGAAAATCGTCTCCATCTGTTAACATTTTCTGCATAAGCTTCCATGCTTCTTCGGCATAAAAGTTTGTCAAAGACTCTATATGATAACTTCCTGAAGCTGCATCATCGACAGTCCCCAACATACTCTCAAGCCCTAAGATGTGAGAGGTGTTTCGCGCCATACGACGAGAGCGTTCTGCGTGTTCAGAATCATTAAGATCCAGTTCTATTTCAAATAACGATTGATACCCTGAAGACTGGACATAATCTGCTCCCGCAATATAAGCAGAAGCAATGGCCACATCATTACGAAGCATATTTGAATATCGTTCAAATAATGTCCATTCTCGAAAAGATGTAAGGGCAATAACTTTTACTTCTTTTTTAAGACCTAATTCACCAAGGACTTTATTGGCCAATAATCGACAGGCACGAATTTTGGCAATATTTTGAAAAAAAGAGGAATCAATAAAAAGGGCCAGATCTATAGACTGACTTGTTGATGCTCTTAGAGTGAGCTCTTTGGTCATAAAAGCGAGCTCCATCACATTATGTCCACCCTCTTCATGAACTTGTCTGCCAGTGATCATATTTTTCTCTGAGACCACAGAAAAGTAACAAGGGCCTGGATCAAAGTGACCCAGGATAAACACATTCAGATCAGGTGTTTGTCCTAAACTTTTTTTAATTTTTTCCCAAATGCCAGAAGTGAGTTTTCTGCTTTCAAAAAAAAAGACCTTCACTCCGGCCAACACATCATCTTGAATCCAAGAATCCACATTCTCTGGATAAGTCATATAAGTCTGAGCAGCTTTTTTCCACTTTATTGCCGAGGGTACAAAATGGGCCTCGCATTCCGTGCTTAGAATGGGCCATGTGACACCCTCTGGAAGTTTTTTTGTGGTTTTGCCATTTAAGTCTTCAAGCTTAAGCTCAAGCCTTAAGGACTTCTCCCACTGATCCAGTTGGTTATTATAATCTTCGTTTGAAATTGTTTGAAATGAATCCATATCAAAATACTAGCAAAAAAAATTGTCTTGGTTGAGGAAAAAGGCTTTAAGGATTAAACTTAAAAGATATCTCGGGGGAAAATTGAGTTTAACGCTTTTAGTAGAAAAGAACGCTAATATAGAAAGTTTCTATAAGCTTAACCTTTCAACGTGGTTGGGACTTGAAACCGTAACCAAAAACAAAGCTGAGGCCGCTTTAACGTTTCTTGAAACTGAACATGATAAAATTAATCTTATCATCACACGTGCCACTATCGGCCAAGAAGAAACGGCCAAAATCATACTGGCCTATCTTGAAAAAAAATCCCTAAAAATTTCAGTCGTCGTTATTGGGCCTGGCAAAGAAGTACCCGGAAGTTTTGCCCATGTGCCAAATTCTCTTCAAATTAAAATAATGATCCAAGGTGCTGCCAAGGCATTAAACATCACAGCAAAAGAGATGACTAACAAAATTGTGCCAGACTATTTCCCTATAGCTATTTCATATTTTCATGTTCTAAAACGTTCCGTATGCCCAGTTTACGCACAAGATCTTGAGAACCCTAAAAAGTTTAATTTAGTTCTTCAAAAACTTGATGATTTTGAAGAAAAAACCATCATCAAGATGAGCTCAGCAGGTGTGACTCATCTTTTTGTAGATAAAATGGATCGTTTGGAGTTTGTAAACAACGTCACATCTGAACTCATGAGTAAACTGGCAAAAAGCGATGTTTCAGAAGATGAACACATCACTGCTACGGATAAAGGCATTGAACTTCTTTCTAAAAAACTTCAGGCCATTGGTGTGACCGATGAAACCGTTGAACTTGCTAAAAAGAATCTAGAGACATTAAGGGCCAATGTTAAGGGCCATCCTAAACTCTCTAAACTTTTAGATCGATTACTTAAAAATAAAACCAGTTACGTTTTTATGCACACTCAAATTCTAACCTATATCTGTCTTCATATTATTCAGAATATTGATTGGGGTAATGACGAGCAAGAAGAGAAGATTGCCTTTATCGCTTTTTTTCATGACATTGTTTTAGAAAATGATGCC
>CAMCZE010000290.1 GCA_945885655.1 Bacteriovorax stolpii
TTAAACTAAAAAAGTTAGGAATGTTTGATGCTCAAACTCAAACCATCATCCCTATTCCAGGATGCATCATTACTTTGCCAGAGGTAAAAAAAGAACTTTTACGACTTTATGAAAATGAGCAATGGATCAAAGAAGCTCAAGGCCGGCCACTTTCTGGCCATGTTGAGATTTATCAAGCTGATGATCAGGTTAAAATTAACTGGAATAAAGCTTACGCCGAGGGTGGTTTTACTCAAGTATTTGAGGCCATGAACCTAAAACTGAAGGAAATGCTGATTAACAAATGGCAAGACCACAAGAGTGAAACTCTCGACTTATTTGCAGGAAATGGAAATCTAAGCGATAAACTGAATGCTCCCCGCCGCTTTTGTGTGGATATTTATCCTCATCACGGTTTAAAAGGTGAGTTTTTATCTCAGAATCTCTACGCAGATGAATCCCTCAAAGTCGTCACAAAAGAGTTGAGGAAAAATTCCTTCAAAGTTGATCATCTTTTGCTCGATCCTCCCAGGTCTGGATTAAAAAATCTTAAAGATTGGGTAGGCGAATTTAAACCTCGCTTTATTACATATGTCAGCTGCGACCCTCACACACTTGCCCGAGACATGGCCACAATACAAGGGTACAATATTCAAGAACTGGTCCTTCTAGATTTTTTTCCTGCTACTTTTCATTTTGAAAGCTTGATCTTTCTAGAGCGGCAAAGTTGATTTTCTTTTTACAAAAATGCGACTCCTACTTAGAATAAAACTAGGGTTTTTATTTATCCTAAAGGACTATAGCCCATGAAATCGCTATTCTTGATTTTTACCATAAGTTTTATCAGCGCCTGCTCAAGTAAGGGTGAAGTGAAATCAAAACAGGCCTCACTGTATTTCGGGGCCGGTACTCAAAGTTTAATGCAACAACAATACACAGAAGCTCTGACATCTCTTTTAAAAGCTAATGAACTTGATCCTAACAATTCTGATATCATTAATAATCTGGCCATGGCCTATTACTTTAAAGGTGAACATGATCTCGCCATTAAAAGTTTAAACCGCTCACTTGAAATCAATTCAAACAACACAGATGCAAAAGTCAATTTAGCCTCAATCTATTTAGAAGATGGTCAGGTTGATAAAGCGGAAGATCTTTATAAAAAAGTTCTAGGGGATTTAACTTACGACAAACAGGCCCGTACTCTTTATAACCTCGCCACCATCGAACAAAAACGACAAAATCTTACAGCGGCAGCTGATTATTACAAACGCTCAATTAAAGAAGATCCCAACTATTGCCCATCTCACTTCCAAATCGGGCTTATGCAATACAAACGTAGACAATTCAACTCTGCTTATAGAAGTTTCAAGGAATCCTCAATGGGAACTTGTTACGAATCTCCAGCTCCTGTCTATTATCAAGCTCTAACACTTATTGAATTGAATAAATTCAATGAAGCACGCATTAAGCTGGATAGTATTGAAACAAGATTCAAAAAAACTAAGTTTGCTGTGAATGCTAGAGCTAAACTCATTGAAATTAACGAAAAAGAAATTAAACAACAAAACAATCAAACTCATGCCTCAGGAAGAGTAATTGATTCTCCGGATTTTTAAATCATAAGGATGAAGTAAATGAATGAGCAAGAAATGAATAAAGAAAGCAGCACGGGTGCAAACGTTATTCTTTTAGGTGAATACCTTAAAAGTAGACGTTTAGATAAAAACTACACCCTTGAAAAACTTTCTCAGAAAACAAAAATCAGTGTCAATATTCTTAAGAGCCTTGAGGCCAATGACTACGATCACATGCCAAGTGCTGCGTACATTAAAGGATTTGTCATTAGTTATGTGAAAGTTCTTGGCATCCCTCAAGATGAGGCCATTAATAAAATGGAATACACTCATCTAAGTTTACGTGGAAAACCTTTTCCTGCGTTGAATCACACAAAACTGATGACTCCGGGTATGCCGACTTCTTCTGATGCGAAATCATCTGCACCGACTGAACCTTCTCCTCATGAAGTGATCGAGAACGGTGATTCCATTTTGAACAACACCAAGTCAATACTACCTATCGCCATTTTTGCCGTGGTTATTTTACTTTTTATTGGTGCGTACAAAATTATCTCCTCAGTCGTTGAAACCGAAGTTAATACAAAAAAGAGTAAGGACCTGGGTCCTAAAATTGAATCAAGTTCTGCTCTAGTTAAACAACCACCAAAACCTCAAGAAGCCGCAAAACCTGCAGACGGCAGCACCCCAATCGCGGCAACGGATGCTTCAGGGATGGTGGAAGAGAAAAAAGCTGAAGTTGATCTTCAACGCAACTTCCCTTTTATTGAATTCAAAAAAGTAAAAGATAAGATGTTTTCGGTTAAGACTGATGCTCCTGAAAACAGTGATACGAACATTTTGCCAGACAAGATAAAAGAATCTTTAAATTCTTCACTTCAGAATATTTATATTAGAGCTGTGAATGGAAACACATGGATGAGTTATAAGATTGATAATAATCCAATTGAAAGTGTAATCATTAATCAAGGCAATGATCTTTTCATTCAAGGTTCTAATATCCGTATTTTTCTCGGCAACGTAAATGTAACCAAAATCTTTTATAATAATTATCTCATTGAAACGCCAACAAAATCAGGTGTTAAAAGTTTAATTTTCCCCGAGGAAAGCAACAACAAGTATCTTCTTCCTCTCTTCCCTAAGGCAAAAGATGATATCCTTTACACTGCCGAGGACTATATAAAAAGAATGAAAATGGAAGAAGAAGAGCTAGCAAAAAAGCCTCAATAAGTTAAGACTGCCAATCTAGGTTTCGATAAAACTTAATCCCTATGAAAAACAAAATCGTTGCGGGAATAAAAACCGCAACGGGCACGGGTACGATCTGATTTTTAGCGACACTAACCAAACTGAAATAAAGCACATAATAAACAATAAGACATAAGAGACCAGTTAATCCGGCATTTTTCGTTTTTCCACGGTTACCAGTTATCCCCAGGGTAAAAGCTAAAAAACAGAACACAAGACAGATGAGTGCTCCATTTTTTCTATTCCAGTATTCGTAACGTGCACTAAAAAATTCTTTTTTATTAAAACCATATTTTGATTTGGCCTGTTCTTCAGTCATTTTCAAAACACCTTCAAGCTCCTTAGAAGTCAGCATTGTTTCTTTGAGATTGAAGCGATCTTTGAACTGTTTTTGAGTTATAGGATAAATATATTTTTTAAACAGAATTTTCTCTAAGTTAATTTCGTCTTCCTGTCCGATAATATTTCCGTCATACAAAGTGAGTGTTAATTTCTCAAATAAGGTTTTAGCGTCACGTTCAAATAACAACTCTCCCCTTGCGGCGAGAATGACTTTTTCTTTTTTGTCCCCCTCTTCTTTCACATGCAGAAATACTTCATGAAGCTCACGACCGTAACGAGTGGCCTTGGTTGCAAATAGTGTTACATTCGGGATCAAATTAAAAAACTGACCCTCTTTAATTCCTGCGAGCACACCA
>CAMCZE010000291.1 GCA_945885655.1 Bacteriovorax stolpii
CAAAGAATGGCAAACAAACATAAAAATAAAAACGAAGTGACAAACTTTCATATAAACCCCTTTCTCTCCATCTTATCGGAAAGGGGCCGTATGTTCTTTAGAAGTGTACTCAAAGTGTCGGTCATTTATGGTTCATAAAATCGCCAGCATCTAATAGAGAAAACAAGTGCTTTTTACGCACCTAAGGAGAAAAGGCATTAAAGTGTTTATTCATTCTCTTGTTGATGTTCATCTGTATCAACAGGAACCCTAAGGATATTTTCTACCTTGATCACCCTAGAGTCATCTTTTGCCCCTGTTTCGTTAACTTCATAGGTAAGTTCAACTTTTGAAAATGGATAATCCCGATCCATCCTCAATGAATAGTGGAAACTAAAGATTTCTGCACTATCAGGTATTGAGAAACTGTTTTCAAAATTAATCCAGGCATTCTTGACGGTATTCCAGAAGCGCATTTTCACTTTTATTGGTGCGTGTGTGACCAACATCATATCAATTGTAAAAAGATGGCCATCATAGGAAGATTTTTTTATATGCACAAAAGCAATGGGTGGCGGGCCAGAGATCTCATTTACAGGAATCTCTCGCACTTCTTTTTTCCAGTCATGTACAAATGAATCTCTCTCGGCCAATTGTCTAATGCCTTCAATATCGTCATCAGATAAGTAAAGATTTGGATGCCAGTGAGTTGCTGCCATGGTTGCTTCATCGTGAAGTATAATGTGTCCTTCTTCATTGATACTTGCAAAATTGGGATCACAGTTTGTTCCAGACTCGGTGTCAAGACGGTATTGATCACACAATCCCCACACGTGACCCATCTCGTGTAGGATCGTTTGCATGGTCAAGAGTTTATTTTCTTTGATATATATCGTTTGATCTCTTTTTTTATAAATCTCAATGATCTCATCTTCAGTTAGTTCTTTATTTAAGGCCTCAGAGAGTGTTAGCCATCCATTTTGATCTTTATGGGGTTGTCGCAAAAAAAGTGCTCGACTGAACTTTTTATTATCATATCTTAAAACAGTTTGACCTACTTCTGAGGCATCTGATGGTGCCAGCCTTGCAACAACGAGGTCTGTTCCTGGAGGACAAAGTGGGTAATAAAAATTTTTCCCAGGATGAGGCCCTGTAAGTTCAGTTTCAGGAAGATCAAGTTTAGTCATACTGATGTTAATCTTTCGACCGATATAGTGGCCCCAAATATTGATCGCGGCCCGAAGCTCATTCTCGATACCTGGATGTTCTTTTACCATGTAGTTGGCAAGGCAGATCTTATAAGTCATATTCTTTTTCACATGTCCTAATAATGCCTTAAGTTCTGGGGACACGCTGGAAGCAGAAGTGTTGTGTCCCCAGTATCCTTTAACCATTTTAGAATGACCTGAATGTTTGTCACAGGAAATGAGTGCAAGAAACATAAACAAAATAAAAGGAAATGTTTTCATGCATTCATAAACAGCAAAATGAGGGCCGGCCAGCTGAATTTAACCCTTTGGATTCTCGAAGATTTTAAAGGCAATTGTTAACGATTTATCAATGTTTAGACACTTCGATGGCCTCAGTTCTATACTGTAAAGGCCATGGTTGGGTCCCTGTTAGGAGATATAAAATGTTAATAACGATGATTTTTGCTTTGAGCATGACCTTTGGTTTTGGCAGTGATTATAAATGCCGTCAAGTCTCATTAAAGAGTGAGATCCTTTCCTTAAAAGAAAAGGTCGAGTTTTGTTTTTTAAAGGATGAGAGTTATTTTATCTCACGAAACTGCTTGGATATGAGCTGCAAATTCATTCAAACTCTTAGACAAAAAGGGCTTTCTCATTCTGTGCTCAATCGACCAGGGTTAGTGACTTGTACGAACTTAGATGGAGCATATGATACTTTTAAGATCAAAAAATCAGATAAAACCTATCTTCGATGTGTTTTTAAAGAGGACCGCTCATCCATTAGTCTCAATCTTTTAGAGAGCTGGAATGGAAAACATTTTGAAGGGCCAGGAGACTCTCTTAAATTCTAAATTCTAGCAAAATTTACCTAATACCATGTAAATAACCCCACTAAAGTGTATAGGACTAATACTTATATCTCTTGGGGTCATTATGTTCCGTATTGCAGTTGTGGTTTATGTGTTTTTTCTTATCAATTCTGTGGTAGATGCTCGTGAAATTATCAATCCCTATTCATCTCGTTGCGAGCAAAATGGCCGATTTGATAGTTACGGAAGGGGTATTGGTGCGGCCTTTTCAAAATACGCCTTAACTTCCAGGGACCATGATCAGTTATGTTTTGAATTAGGTTTTGAGATCGCTCGAGACACCCAAAAGTCTCGAGGACCAAGTTGTATCACTGATTACAAAGCGGGATATGGAGAGGGGCTAAAGGCCTCTGTCTACAGTGCCGGAGTTCCTTGTTATAATTTAGGCTATACTTCAGGTTTAGGTGATCTGGGAACCGCTGCTCGCGAGGGTTTCACAGATGTCAGTGGCCCAAGCTGTATTGCTGCTTATAAAAAAGGAAAATTAGGGATTGAGGCCAATAATCTTTCTTCTCAGGAGAGTTATTGTTATCAATTAGGGACTTTCGATCATAGACGTAGTCGCTAACATTCTATGTAAAAAAAACAAGAAATGTGTCTAAGTAGTGGAACGGCATTTTTTTATTTAAACAATTCATCTTGTAACTTTTTAGTGGGAGGTTTTTTTCCAATCCACAAAGACAAAAAACTTCTCTTAAAGTCATCACCTAGAATTTCTCCCTTTAAAACGTCATCATCAAAAACTTTTGTACCTTTTTGATCCAATAAAAAACTTTGTTTTTGGTTTTTTTTGAGACTGCCAAAAAAACGTTGTAGGTTGGTGATATGTTCCGCTAGTTGTGGGTAGGAGTGTTCGGAGCTCTCGTTAAATTGAAATTCCCAGGCCTTATCCACATCTTCATTATCAAAATCTCTTAAATAGATGATGTCAAAACATACTGGAAAAGAAATATTTTTAAAATCTTCGGAGATTCGGATCTTCTTTGGCGCATAATAGGCGAGCACATAAATTTTAATGTTAAAGAGAGTTGCTGTACGCATTCCTGCTCCCTGAAGAGGGATTTTTTCTCCGATACATTCCTTGGACTCAGGTATATTAAGTCCTTGAATGACTCTTGCGTTTACAGCGGAAATAAATGAAGTTGCTAGACTAGCAATAACTATTTTTTTGAAAAAAGATAATGTGAAACGCCCCATTGGGATCCTTTGTTAAGTCCAAAAAGCTCTGCACATGACATGAAAAAGATACGCCAACGGTTTATCCATTGAAGACTTTCATCGCCATAAGTTTTTTGAAAGATACCTTTAATGATTTCTGCATTCTTGTCCATGTTAGCGAGCCAAGCTTCAGAAGTTTTTTGGTAGTGCACTCCATCCCATGCCCAAGTCTTTTGTAAGTACAAATCTTTTTGAAAGGAATAAAGAAGATTATGGGATGGCATT
>CAMCZE010000292.1 GCA_945885655.1 Bacteriovorax stolpii
ATTATGGCAAAAGAATGTGCTCATGTGGAGGACTCAATCATCTTGAGGCCTATCTTTCTGCAAAAGGTATTAAACAAACAATTCACGAACTCACTGGCGAAGATTGGACAATTGAAAAATTGGGAACTCTTTTTAGAGAGGGCGATCTACGTGCAACAACTTTAATACACACCATAGCAGCGGAACTCGTTTCAGGATTAGTTAGTATGTCCGTACTTTTTGGGCCTCAGGCCTTTATTATCGGTGGAGGGGTTTCAAAACTTGGAGAATCCTTTAATAAGGTTCTTGAAATAAAACTCAATGAACTTGTACATTTTTCACTTAAAAATAAAATCAGCATTTTAACTGCGAGTCTCTCTAGTGATAAAGGCGCAGTGTACGGTGGTGCTGCACATATTTTTGATGAAGTTGGAAAATGACAGCTCTTCTTGAGTTACCCTTAGATCCAGAACATAAAGAGTCTAAAAAGCTCGTTGAGATGGTCACTTCACATGCTAAAAAATTACAGAAAGCATTAGAATCTGCCACCGATAAAGAAAGCAAATACGCTGCCGTCTATGCTTTCTACCGTAAGTACTATACATTAACTCTTTGTAAAACTTGTCTAACCGCTGGAATCAATCGTTCTCCTACAAGAGACATTATTCTTGATTATCCGTGGAAAGAACTTAACCAGGATCGTTTTTTTTGTTTAAAGATATGGGAAAAAATCAATCGTTAACTCTCCCCTTTCCTCTCATCCTTGCCTCGACATCTAAGTATCGAGCGAAATTATTATCCCAACTAGGCTGGACTTTTGAAACACTCGCTCCCGGAGTAGATGAAGACAAAATGAAAGCTCTTGGTCTATCCCCTACTGAGCTTGCAAAACAACTCTCCATCATGAAGGCCCATGCCGTTCATATAAAAAAACCCTTATGCTGTGTGATAGGATCTGATCAGGTTTTAAGTCTAGAAGATAAAATCTTAGGTAAACCTCATACTGAAGAAAGGGCCATTGAACAGCTTCATTTCATGCAGGGTAAAACCCATGAACTCATCACGGCCGTGACAGTGAAGACACCTTTCATCAGTGAAACTTTTATTAATTCAACTAAACTTCATATGCGCTCATTAACTCTTCAACAAATTAAAGAGTATGTAGAAGCTGACCTTCCACTGGACTGTGCCGGTAGTTATAAACTTGAATCTCGCGGTATTAAACTCTTCCATCATATCGAAATGAGCGACTATACTTCCATCATTGGATTACCTTTGATCGAGCTCTCCAACCTGCTTATTAAAATGGGATATCCTCAGTGAAATATATATTACTCTTATTGTTTTTTATAAGCTGCAGTTCTGCGCCTGGCCGCAGAACGGACAAACTCTCTATCCTTCAAGGCATTACAAATTCTAAAGAAGTGGAATTTAATATTCTGGCCAAGAAGGGCAGAATATTAAAATTTGAACTACGGAGTGCAGAGGGTGACATCATTGCCCCGGATGATACGAAAGTCATCGAACGTGATGACGCAGAATACTCTATTCATAAAATCGTTTTTATCCGAGACCAAAAAAAAGAATTTAATCTGTATGCGTTTGAAAATGGTCAAGTCGTAGATCAGCGTCTGGTAGGTAAAGGGCAATTAGATCCTTCCCACTTAAGATTGATTGTGGCCTCTTGTATGAGTGATAACTTTTCAAAACATTTTAACATTTGGAACGTGCTGGCCTCAAAAAATCCAGAGTATCTTCTTCTTATTGGAGACAATGTCTACGCTGACGTGAGTCCCACTGGTAAACCCCACTCAACAACTCCACAAATTCTTTGGGACCGATACACAGATGTACGATTAACATTCCCTCTCTATTTTATGGAAAAACTCATCCCTGTTCATGCGCTTTGGGATGATCATGATTATGGCATGAGTAATGGAAACTCGACCTACCCTCATAAGGTGGCCTCTCGTGAAATTTTTGATGCCTTTTATGCTCAAAGCCTAAGTGATGATGACTGGGTAAAAGGCTTTGGAGTCGGTGGACTTCTTTCCTTAGGTGACTTTAATCTCTATTTTTTAGATGCTCGAACATTCAGATCACAACATTCAAGCGGTAAACACTTAGGTTCTGAGCAAGAGAATTGGCTTACAACAAAACTTAAAGAAGAAGTAACTCCAAGTTTTATCATCAAAGGGGATCAATTTTTTGGTGGCTACCATCAATATGAATCTTTTGAAGGCAATCATCCTCAAGACTTTGTAAATTTTGTAAGTAACTTAAGATCTCTTCAGGCGCCTTTTATTTTTTTAAGTGGTGACCGCCACATGAGTGAGATCATGCAGTTTCCAAGATCCATGTTCGGAATGCCTAGTTTTGAAATCACCTCGAGCCCACTCCACTCAAAAACCTATGGCGGTACTCCTGATAAAAATCCATGGAGAGTCGTGCAAGAAAATGAATCCGTAAATTTCACACTCATCGATAACGTCGCTAAAGATGATCATTGGTTTTTAGAGGTGGAAAGCATTGGTGACAGTGGTCAAACTCATTACAAAAGAGAGCTCGCAGTCTTCATTAAAGATCTTCAAAACAATCTTAATGAGGCCAGGAAGCGCCGTCATGGGAAACGGCGCTACCGTAGAAGTCGCAGACGTTAGTCTTTTATTTGTTTTTTACGTATGAGAACCTTGTCCAGGTTTCTTGTGTAGGCCTTTGAAAGAATGTTAAAGAGGCCATCATTTTCATTGGAAGAATATTGGTTTTTTGTTCGGTCTAAGTTGGCCATCATAACATCTTTTTCTTCCTCACTTAAACCTGTTCCATCTGAGGCACCCGAGGTCGTTCCATAGCGGTTACCACTTTGTTGGCCACCAAAATAATTCTCTTGGTTTGTTAATGGGCCTGCAGATCCATTTACGCCCTCGCTCCCACCTACTTTTTCACCCGTTGGAGTTAAAGAGCTATCATCTTTAAGCTCATTAACAAGAGAGGGTAAGGAAGTTTTACCAAAACCTGCATTGTTACTGCCACCATTACTGGAACCAGAAAGACCTGATCCTGAATTTCCTTTAGCAATTATTTTATCAAAGCTCTCTTTAGCTTTTTTAACATCCAGTCCTTTTTTAATGGCCAGCTCGTTTTTACTTTTTAGATCGGCCAGGCTTTTTCTCGCGGCACTTGTAATGGCCGCACCTGAAGTACTTGAACCGATACTTGCTCCTGCACTACCTTTGGCCCCTTTCAGTAAATTATTTTGAGAGAGTCCAAGGCCACTGAAGGAGGCAAGAGATTGACCAGATCTTATAAAACTAAATCCGACGGGTTTAACGTTTTTAGGTCTATCTCTTGGTCTTCTATTGGTGCCTGCAGAAGAATCGGAACTACCATCAAAAAAGTTATCTTCTCCTATTCCACCTTCGTCGGTAAATAGATCCTCTAGACCAATTATTGTTGTGCCTAATCCACCTGCAACATTAA
>CAMCZE010000293.1 GCA_945885655.1 Bacteriovorax stolpii
ATATCCACATAATCTTTTAAATCGGGTTGCTCTCATTCAATTTGTATATCTTCCAGGTATTGAAAAAGAAAAATATGAAAATGAAGCAAAAGTACTTAAAGAAGAATTTAGTAAATGGGAGGATGTTAATCGAGATCAATTGGAAAACACCTCGGTTTATAAAGATCATCAGGAATACAATCTCCTAAATGCGATTGCTAAAAAACGTTTTGATATGATTGAAACAAATAAAACGAAGATATTCGAGGAATAAACATGTTTAAAATTTTAAGTCTCTTTTTTGTTTTTGCTATCTCTTTGACCTGTTTTGCCGGTCAGCAGATTAAATTGGCGGTCCTTGTTCCTGAAGGAACTTCATGGGGCACAAGTTTAAAATCTTTTTCTAAAGAAGTTGAAACTGCAACAGTAGGTGAGGTGACTTTTAAACTCTATTACGGTGGAGTGGCCGGTGATGAACCGGATGTTTTAAGAAAAATTCGCATAGGCCAACTTCATGGAGGGATCTTCACAGGAAAAACATTAGGTGAAATTCACGGTGATGTTCGATCAATGGAAATGCCTTTTACATTTTATAACAACGCTAAAAAAGCGAGTGCTACCCTTAATAAACTTGCTCCTGAATTTAATAAAGGTTTGAAGTCCAAAGGATTTGTGGGGCTCGGTTTTTATGAGATGGGCCAGGTGTATCTTGTTTCAACAAAAAAAGTGGGAAATCTAAATGAACTTAAAGGCATTAAGATTTGGTCTTGGGAAGGAGATCCTTTGGTTCAGGCCATGGTGGATTCATTAGAATTGGTTTCTGTTCCATTGGCCCTTCCTGATGTTCTTTCTTCGTTATCTACAGGAATTATTAATGCTGCTTATGCTCCACCTCTTGGGATTTTAGCACTTCAGTGGCATACAAAAATTAAGTATTTGGTAGATTTTCCAACCGCTTATTCCATTGGTGCTCTTTTAGTTTCAACTAAAATGTGGGATCAAATTAAACCGGCCAATCAATTGAAGATTATGGAAATTTCAAGTAAGTACATTAGAATTGCCAATGAAAAATCAGCTTCAGAGAACGCAGCTGCTCGAGATCAGCTAAAAAAATCAGGTGTTGAATTTGTCTCCTTTCCACAGGCCGACTACAAAGCGGCGGCCTCAGTTCGTACTAAGGTTATAGAGAAAATTAAAAATAGCTATATCTCGGCCAAAATGATTGAAGTCTTAGATAAAGAGGCCAAGTAATATGAATAAAGCGTTTAGGGCATTTGATCATTTTTTGGAGCGCTTAAGTCGCTGGGCAATAGTGAGCTGCCTTTTTGGAATTCTCATTTTTGCCGTTTTTGCTATCGTGCTTCGTTGGTTTGGGAAAAGTAATATGTGGATTGAACCCATGGTAAGGCATTTAGTTTTTTTATCGGCCTTTTTGGGTGGATCCCTTGCCACCGGTAAAAATGTTCACATAAGAGTAGACCTTTTTACGAAGCTTGTAGAAATGTCCCGATCAAAAATCATTCATTGGTTACATCGAAACATTGTCAGTGTATTTTGTTTTGTAACCTGTGCTGCTTTAACCAAAGCTGGTTGGGATTTTTACCTCGTTGAAAAAGAGTTTGGATCATCATCTTTTCTAAACATTCATAGTTCTTATCTCGTGGCCATCATTCCGTTTGGTATGGGACTTATCGCTTTACGTTTTTTTAATCAACTTATTCTCGGTTTATTTAATGGAGTCTCATTTGAGCATAATAGCCTACAGTAGTATTATCATTCTTGCGATGTTTGGTGCACCGATCTTTGCTGTTATGTCAGCACTTGCCATGGTGGCCTTTTATTTTAGTGGAATTGAGTTGTCGGCAGTGGCCGTTGAGATTTATCGTTTGGCCGGATCTCCGACAATTGTTACCATTCCACTATTTACTTTTGCCGGTTATGTGTTGGCCGAGTCTAAGGCCCCTGTAAGACTTTTAAGATTATCGAATGCTTTATTAGGTTGGCTTCCTGGTGGCGTGGCCATTGTATGTCTTTTCATCTGCGCTTTTTTCACGGCCTTTACTGGTGCCTCAGGTGTTACGATCATTGCTCTAGGTGGTTTGTTATATCCAATTCTTATTAAAGAAGGGTACTCGGAACGTTTTGCTTTGGGACTGATCACGACTTGTGGATCTTTAGGTCTTCTGTTTCCTCCAAGTCTTCCAATCATCCTCTACGGAATCATCGCGAAGGTAGATATCGATCAGCTTTTCATGGCCGGTCTTATTCCTGGTATCGTGCTTATGGTTGTTCTTGGAGCTTATTCTGTTTATCAGGCCCGTGGTATTCAGAAAGTAAAACGTCACTTCTCATGGAAAGAACTTCAAGGTGCCATGTGGGAAGGTCGGTATGAGTTACCTATTCCTGTTTTTGTTTTAGGTGGGATTTACGGTGGAATTGTGACGGCAACTGAAGCTTCGGCCCTTTCTGCTTTTTATGTGATTGTAGTGAACTGTTTTTTTACAAAAGATCTTTCTGTCACAAGAGATATTCCAAAAATTATTACAGAAAGTTTAACACTTGTAGGGGCAATTCTTTTGATCCTATGTTGTGCGCTAGGGTTGACGAATTATCTTGTGGATGAAGAAATTCCCATGAAAATTCTTGTTAGTATGCAGACCTTTATTACTAATAAGTATCTTTTTCTTTTTGTGCTCAACATCTTTTTATTGATTGTGGGATGCCTCATGGACATCTTTAGTGCCATCATTGTGGTGGTTCCTTTAATTATTCCAATCGCTGAGCAGTTTGGTATGAATCCGCTTCATCTCGCAATCATTTTTCTCACCAATTTAGAAATTGGATATATTACCCCACCTGTCGGAATTAATCTGTTTATCAGCTCCTTCCGCTTTAATCGACCTGTGTTAGAATTATATCGTGTCAGTGTTCCGTTTCTCTTTTTAATGATTTTTGCACTTATAATTATAACGTATATACCATGGCTAACTCTTTTTTGGTTCTCTTAAGTCTTCTCTTTATCCACTCGGGCCTTGCTGCTGGAGTGGATCGTTTATACTCCGAAAGTTATCTAGGGGAGAAGAGACTGGACTCATATGCCGGTCGTTATGAACCCTTGATTTTTCAAGATCTTTATCAAGGCAAGATGTCTTTTGAAGATGAAGTCTTTAACCAACATTTTTTTCAGCCCTATCTCTTTAATCTCGAAAAGGACTACTCTTTTTTCTTTCGTTCTGAGCTTAACGGCGCACTTTCATGCCCTAACGAAGTATTATCAGAACATTTTGATGAAATTCAATATTCTTACCGTCTTATTACTTTAAGTTATTTAATGGAGGCACAGTGGCACATGAATCTTGTGGGCCAGTCTTTGAAGTTAAAAAACTCATGTGAATTTAATTTACAAAAATGGCTAGAGACCTGTCGTCCTAAGTCTCAGAATATGAAGAAATTTTTAACCAAGCTGAAAACGTTT
>CAMCZE010000294.1 GCA_945885655.1 Bacteriovorax stolpii
GCAATAATCCCTTTTGTGCAACTTTGATGCCGCATGATTCATAAACTATTCTGGTTTTTTTTCCACTCACATGACATTTTATTTCACTCGTTTCATTCTTATGAAGGTCGTACTAAGGAGAATGATATGTTTCGTTTCATTTTTTTATTAACTTTGATTATTAATACATCTGCATTTGCTGCAACTAAAACAGGGATTATGGTCGGGGTACTTCATAATCTACCTGAAACTGAGCGCTCAAATCAGTTTGATGAAAAATCTAAATTCGGTTTTGGATTAGGGATGCGTGCTCTTATTCCTTTAACAAACGGATTATCACTGAGAACTGGAGCAGGATTAATACAAAAAAAATTCAGTTATCAAATTGAATCTGGTGCTCAAAACGGTAAAGCAGATGTCTCTCTTGTTTATCTCAATATTCCGGCCACACTTTATCTCAGTGGGCTTGATGAGAGGATTGCTATATTTGCTGGTACTGCATTAAATGCCAAGCTAGATGATGACTGTAATGGCTCAGGTGCCTTCAACGCCTGTCGTGGTGTGAATGATAGAGACTTAATCTTACCGATTATTTTAGGTTTTGATTTTATCTTTACTGACAGCATATCTATGGAACTTTCATATGAGTATGGAATCATGGAGACTGCAAAGGATGTAAGAGTAAATTCAGCAATCATATCCCTGATTTATAATTTTAATTAACATGACTTTATTTATTGTGACGTGTGGAGCTTAATTAGCCTTGCGTTATACCAAAAGACATCGTGAAATTAATCACTTGTAAATGTCATTTCTAGTATCACCTTACAACTGCCAAACTCGTTTGACGAATTATATACAATTAACCAAAATCGCTGGATAAAAATGAAACCTTTCGGAGAGAGTTCATGAAATTCCTTTTTAGCCTGCTCGTTTTAACATTTTCTGCTTTAGTCTTTTCTTGTTCTGAAGATGGAAAAACAGGATTTATACCTGAGAATGATCTTTATATTCCAGCTCATTCAAAACTTCTTAACGAATCACTAACCAAAGATAATTTTGATGCTGTTATTGATAAACTTGAAACTATGTATGCTCCAGTTATAGCGAGCATGGGTGGTAAACTTACAATGATTAGAAACTGGGATCATGGTAAAGTGAACGCATCAGCTTCTCGACTTGGAAAAAACTGGATGGTTGATATTTATGGTGGGCTTGCACGTCACCCACAAATCACTCCCGATAGTTTCGCACTTGTGATCTGTCATGAGCTTGGACATCTCATTGGTGGAGCTCCAAAAGTGAGCGATCCATTTAGATCTGCAGCCCTCTCTTGGGCAACAAATGAAGGCCAAGCGGATTATTTCGCTACCCTTAAGTGTCTTCGCCAGGTTTTCCTAAATGATGACAATATTCCTACAGGCACGGTTCCAGAGACTCTAAAAAAGTCTTGCTTAGCTTCTCATCCAAACAAAAAAGACAATGAAATCTGCGTAAGAAGTGGACTTGCGGCCCTTTCCATTGCTTCATTTTTCGTTTCTTTTGAACAAAATCGCTCCGTAAGCCTTGATACCCCAGATATTTCAAAGGTTGGAAAAACGGATGACAGTCATCCAGCTGCTCAGTGCCGCCTAGATACTTTTTTTCAAGGTGCTATTTGCGATAAATCAATGAATGAAGAAGTCTCGCAGCAAGATGAAATTCAAGGCACATGTCATGTTTCACGAGGTGATACATCAGGCCTTCGTCCTAGCTGTTGGTTTAGAACTAATATCTAGGGCCAAGATTTCTTGTTAATGATCAACTATTTTGGCCAAACCAATCTTATGTTCAAATCTCTTATAAAGAACTGGTATAAAGATCAGTGTTAACAAAGTTGCTGTGATAACTCCTCCAATAACAACAAGAGCTAAAGGTTTCTGAACTTCAGCACCTAACCCTGTTGCAAAGGCCATAGGAAGAAATCCGAAAATATCAGTCATTGCAGTCATAAGAACCGGTCTGAGCCTTAATGAGACACCACTTAAAATCAAATCTTCACCAGTTTTACCTTGCGACTTTAAGGTATTAAAGTACGCAATCAGTATCATCCCATTAATAACCGCAATACCTGCAAGTGCAATAAACCCAACACCGGCAGAAATACTAAATGGCAAACCACCTGCTAGGAGCATCAGTATTCCTCCCACCCAAGCAAAGGGAATACAAGCAAAAATGAGAAGTGACAAACTCCAATTGAAAAATGCGTAGTAGATCAGAAGAAAAACGGTAATAAGTGTAATCGGAAGAATGAACGAAAGACGCTTCTTCGCATTCTGAAGATTTTTAAAATTTCCACCCCAAACTATTCTCACACCTAAAGGAAGTTTAATTTTCTTTTTCACGCGAGCGGCTGCCTCTGCCACAAAACTTTCCATATCTCGGTCTTTCACATTAATCTGGATAGCAACACGTCTTTTTAAATTCTCACGTGTTATCACACTGTGGGCACTCTTAAGTTCAATCTCAGCAATCTCTTTTAACTGAAGGCTCAAACCATCACGAATATGGATTGGCAAACTTTCGATTCGGTTTATTTCAGATCTGTCTTCATGCTTAAGTCTGATCATGAGAGGAAAACTTCTCATACCCTCATAAATGCGACCAACTTCCTGTCCACCTAAAGCCATTTGAACTGTCTCCAAGATATTCCCTCTTCCAAATGCCAATTGCTCACGCATCTCATCGTTGGCATTAATTTTGAGCAAACTATTTTTACCTTGTACATCAAGCTCCACATCATAGGCCCCACGGACTTTTCTAATCTCGGCCTGAAGCTCTTGAGCGATATCAACGTTCCTATCTAGGTCATCACCAAAAACCTTAAGAGAGATATCTGATCGAGTTCCTTCGAGTAGTTCATTTGATCGCATTTCTATTGGCTGCCCCATCATAAATATAGCACCTCTGGAATCCGCTTTGAGCTTCACTAAGATTTCATCTCTGATATTGGACCTTGTAATACCTTTTCTCCACACATCTGCTGATTTAAACTCAACCATCATATCAGCTGAGTTAATACCATTGGGATCATCCGGAACTTCGGCAGTACCAATTCTTGAAAAGACAGTTGCGACCTCGGGAATCTCTAAAATAATTTTTTCTAATCGACATTGTTCTGAGACCACAAAGCTTGGGGCAATGTCCGCTTTTCTAACAACCCTGATGGCGGCACTTCCTTCATCCATACGAGGAATGAACTCCCCTCCCATTCTCGAAAAAAGGAATGTTGAGACAACAAGTAGGCCAATGGCCAATCCTGTTAAAAGTCTAAAACGTCCTAAAGACCATTTAAGAGAAGGGATATACAGTTTCTCAAATAATCTTAAGACAAAAGAACTTTTTGCCTTCTCTCCATTACTTTTTAACAGATGTGAAGCAAGGGCCGGCACAGTTGTAAACGAAAGCACAAAT
>CAMCZE010000295.1 GCA_945885655.1 Bacteriovorax stolpii
ATAAAAAAATCCTTTTAATTTTAAATATTTTACTTCAATCAAAAAGTTCTCGGAAGCACTTAATACCGGAGTTTTTTTATTGGTTAAAAATGTCTTGTTTTTAACTTGTAAAATTAGATCAGTTTAATTAGTAAAATTGATCTAATTAAAATAGACTGTATCTCTACCGCATAATGGGAATTATGCGGTAGAGCGTCGCGCTCAAAATTTTTGTTGTGCTTAAACCTGTGTTGTGGAGATTTTATGAATGAATCGGCCCGCAGTATGGATGTGCTTAGGAAATTACTAAAAATAAAACCTGATGTAGCCCAGGGTAAAATGTCAAAAAATGAAGAAAAACTTATTAATGAGTTTTTATCTCCCAAAAAATCGGAAGCACTCATCTTGGGCAAAAAACCTGGCCGTCCTGTAAAAGCAGAACATCTCAAGGCCCGTAATTTTACCTTGTGTTTAGATCCGAAATATTTGAGCTTCTTAGATGAGATGAAAGTACCAGGTAAAAAAATGCACGGCCGTGGTCGAAAGGTACGTTACATCATTGATCAATTTATGGAACTTCATCGCAGGCAACGTCTTCAACTTGATGTTTTGATTGAGGCCTTAAATAATGTGGAAAAAGTGCTGGCAGGATTTTCTTCACAAGTACGAAAAAATCAAAAAATTGAACTTGCCCCCAAAGAAAAAGGTGAGATCACTAAAATCGTTCACCAAGTAAGTATTCTCATGAAGCTTTTAGGTTTTAAACCAAAAGACTTACATAAACTTCTTTCCAAAGAAAAATGGGCCCTGATGTCTTTTTGTTTGGACTGGAATCAGAAACAAGGAATTAGGTCATGAATGATCTAAAGGTTTTTTCCGGTTTTGATATTTCCACCCACGCCAAATTTGATAGAAATAAGATCTATTATGGATTTATTCATAATTACTCTTCAGAAAATACTCGTGAGGCCTACACAAGAGATTTAAAAAAATTTCTGAAGTTTTTGTCCGATGTTTTTAAAGGTCTAAATGAATTAAGAGTGGAACACGCCCATGTTGTGGCCTTCAAAGAACTCTTACTCAAAAGTGATTATTCCCAACGAAGTGTTAATCGCACCCTTTCCACCCTCTGGGCCTTTTATGATTACCTGATGGATATGGAGCTTTTAGATAAAAACCCGGTAGGGCGTATTAAACGATTTAGTATCCCACGGGAGGTTAAGACGCAGGATCTTAAAGATGAAGAAGTCGTTGCCCTTTTAGAAAGCATTGATACAAGCACGGGGTCAGGCAAACTTCATAAGGCCCTCATGACTTTATTTTTTACCACGGGTATGAGACATCATGAGGTCTCTCATCTGAAATTTAAAAATCTGGATGAAGAAAATGGTTTTACCGTTATTCGTTATATGGCCAAAGGGGCCAAAGAAATGGTCACACCACTAAACCCAAAGGTTGAGGTTGCCTTAGGTGATTATTTGAGATGGTGTGAAGAGCAAAAATATTCCATGGCCACCCAAGATTTTATTTTTAGGCCCACCAAAAATCCAAACGGAGATAATCTAAACAAGGCCATCGATCCCAAATCTATGAATTACATTATTCGTAAATATGCAAAAAAAATTGGAGTCAAAGGTCACATCACAATTCACTCTGCGAGATCAACTGTGATTGGAATGCTCTTAGATAAGGGTCATGCCATTGAACGAGTGGCAGACTTCGTAGGTCATAAAGATATTTCGATGACTAAAGCTTACAATAAACGAAGATTAAAAATTCATCAGTCTTTAAGTTTAGATCTTTAGAATACTGGTTTAGCTAAAACCCATGCCGTGGCACCGGTACTGAAGGAAGTGAATATTGTCACTAAATCTACATCCCAACCGCTAAGGTCTTGGTTAAATGAGGTGGCATTAAGAAACATTCTATCCATGTTTGTGACGATCTGTACGTCCCAAGATGAAATGTTTTGATTAAAGGCCGTGGCCCCAGAGAACATATAACGAGTATTGGTCACTTTAGTCATATACCATGCGCCGATGTCTTGGTTAAAGGATGTGGCCCCTGCAAACATATTTCCTGTGTGGGTAAGATTTGATGTGGTCCACGTTCCGATATTTCGATTAAAATGAACTGCGTTCTCAAACATGTTTGACATATTAGTAACGCTTGAAACATTCCATTGGCCGATGTCGCCATTAAAGGCCGTGGCATTAAGAAAAACTGTTCCCATGTCGGTCACATGAGAAACGTCCCAATGATTAAGATCCTGATTGAAATTTGAAGCATTATAAAACATTTGATAAAGAGATGTGACTGAAGGAGTGTCCCAATCATTCAGGGGTTGGTTGAAGGCAGTCGCATTTGTAAACATATTACCAAATGTTGTAACTTTCCTTGTGTCCCACTGATCAAGAGGCCGATTAAAATTTGTAGCACCATAGAAGGCCCCTGACATATCAGTGACATTAGATGTGTTCCAGTTGTTTAATGGTTGATTAAAAGTGGTCGCGCCGAAAAAGAGGCCATAGATCGTTTTTACTGTGGATATGTTCCAATGATCGATGGACTGATTAAATGAAGTCATACCACGAAACATATAAGTCAAATCAGTCACGTTTGCCAAATTCGGAGCATCTTCTGCTGGAATAGTGAGGTTAGCACATCCTCTAAAAGCACGCGCCATTGTAGTCCATGGGTTTGTTCCCCATTGAGTGATCTGAAGAATTTTTAAAATATCACCTGCATTATTAAAAATGAACTGTTCAAGAGTTCCCGTGAGTGTAACGGTATAAGTTCCTGGTGTCACATATGTGTGGGTTGTTAGAGGATCATTCCAAGTTGTAATAATATCTCTGCTTCCATCACCCCAGTCAGCGATGAAGTTATAGGCAGCTCCAGAAACAAGAGGAAGCTTGATTTGATTTGAAGAACTTGTTCCGGCATTATTTGTTTTCCAAACGGTGATAAAAACTGATGGTGCCATGGCAGCGATACTTGCTGCTGGAATGATTCCTGGCACCTTCGCACACGATGAAACCAAGAACATGCATAAGACTAATAATGGAATAAGTATTCTCACCACATTGAGTTTAAAGGTGTTTGTTCAGTAAACCTAATCATCGCCTAAGATGTTGAAAGTCAGTGGAGGCCAATAGAATCAGCTACTCTAGTTGCCTTGATTCTAAGGCACAAAACTTATTAATCTTTAAAAACTTGAAGATAGACAAACTTAAGGTACCTCATTTCAGGTAGGGCAAATGGAAATGGATGATCTTCAGGCTGGCCTTTGATCAAGATAACTTTTCCACGGCGGTGAGATTTTGAAAGAGCATCTTGAACGATCTCAAGAAAGCCTTCAAATGTGATATGTCCTGAACAGCTTGAAGCTGCAAAAAAACCACCAACTTTTACAAGGTTAAGGGCATCAGAAAAAACTTTTGCATA
>CAMCZE010000296.1 GCA_945885655.1 Bacteriovorax stolpii
CGAATCATGAAAAAATGATTTATTCGTTAAAGGTAACACTCGACGAGAGCCAGCCTGAAGTTTGGCGAAAAATCTTAGTTCCTGGAAAGTTCAACCTAGAGAAGCTTCACTTCGTTATTCAAATTGTCATGGGATGGGAGAACTCTCATCTTCACGAATTTGAAATCAAAGGTAAGCGATATATAAATCCTGACGATGATCCTGATGGGATGGAAGGCTTCCCACCGTCTTTTAGTGAGAAGAAGGTAAAAATAGCTGAAGTCCTCAACCCGTCAGATAGCTTTAAGTATCTTTACGATTTTGGTGATGGATGGGCGCATACTATTTTTGTTGAAGAATTAAATTCTCCCAATGATATTTTTAATTATCCACTCTGTGTTTCGGGGGCCAATGCCTGTCCTCCTGAAGATTGTGGGGGGATATATGGTTATGAAAACCTTTTGAAGAATTTGAAAGATAAAAAATTAGAGGAGCACAATTCTTCTATGAGGTGGATTGGGGGCCAATTTGATCCGCACTCATTTGATGCTAATCGTGTTAATCGGGATGGGTTGTGGTTGCAGAAATGGTAGGGCTTTTTATTAAATTTAATAAGTGAGTTCGAGATGGGTAGGAAAAGCAGAAAGTTTAAAGTTCCAGATATTACTAATTCGAAGACTAGAAAGACTAAAGGCTACTCGTAATTCATATGATATCTCAAAAGTAGATTCTGGTATTATTTGCCAAATAATATAAAACAAAAACCTGCCAGCACTCCTTCTCTTTATCGAGTGAGTACCATTGAAGTTCGGCCGGGTCTTTTAAAGTAACGATCTCATTTCGTCATTCGCAGCCTTCCGCTAGAGTCTTCTGGGCTTCGTTTTAAACTCTAGTAATCGTTAATTTACGTTCCATCCTTGACATCCACCGTTGCCCCCGATGCTCGTCAGCACTGACATTGAGATTATGTCTGCTTTATTTTCACGGTCTGCGAACAAATTATAGCAGATGTGATTTGTGGTATAATGGTCATGCCAAATAATTGATTTTGAACTTAGTTGGTGAAACCTCCTTAGAATCGCTTTGCTTATAAATACGAGTAAGCGTTATTTGAAACGTCTACTAAAGTTATCTCCATTCGTTTGCCTGAGTTAATTTGATTATGGTCCTATTTAAGTCTGTAGGGGCCCTCCTCCTTATTGGAATGGGATGTGCCTTCGGACTTTTGTAGGTATTGCTGGAACCTTTTCTCACCTGGCAGTCGAAGAAACTAATTTCCCCTATCCTTTAAAAAGAGACATTGGACGAAGCTGACAAGTCGATCTGTCCTGCATTTCAATTTGCTTGAGGATATTTTTAATATTCTCATCATCTTGGCCAAGTAACTTTCCAAGATCTCTTATAAAAGAAAAAAGCTGATCTTTATCTTCTGGGACACAAATCTCCCTCAAAATACTCTCTGATGATCGTCTAGCTCGCTTGAAATAAACTTCTTCTAGCATTGTAAACAACTGATCATTTAAAGAAACAAGCACACCGCGGGTATAACTATCTGTCTTAATTCTATTAGCGTATGTGAGAAGATCTTGAAGAAAATACTCCCCTGTCATGCCCCACTTTTTTCCTGTGGCCCATGTTTTTAGATCTGCAATAAGTGAACTTTCAAGTTTTGAAATAATTAGTGCAAATCTTTTATCTAATGGCGGTAGTACTTTTGACTGGATTCGATAATAGGCCCGATGTAAGAATCCCAACTCCGGCCAATTCATTTGATCACTGGAATCTTCAATCGGCCCAGGTACCCATTCATTTTCCTCAATGACACCAGCTTTTTCAATGGACGTGATACGGTAATAGTAACTGGAGTTATGAGATTTTTTATGAAAGACCAGGTCATCTCCAAGATAAAAACCTGCATGTCCTCGTGACCTTAAAGCATCAAAGACTACTATATCCTCATATTCTGGTGACTCCACTTGCTTGAAATTTAATTTTAGAAGAGCTTCAAATTCTTCTGGAGAGACGTAACGAGTCTTATCATCACTCATCAAACTCGACATGATAAGGGCCGTGTTATAACAATTAGGACCTTGATAATCCCCTGGCCGATTAAACATTTTCTGAATAAATCCATTAAATCGAGGATGAGTCGTTAACTTTAACTGTGAACCGAGTTTTGGAACAAATATCTCTTTATCATCCAATACATATTGTCCATCCTGAGCAATCGCCATGAAGGAAGTTAAAATCCCAAAAAATATTAATGATTTCATGGTCAATTTTTAACATTACTTAGCTGCATAATGCTCTGATGGGTGTAAAAAATTCTTTATTAACCAAGCAATACTTTCTCATATAATACACAGGTACCTACTCGAGTTTCAACAGACGAGGCCCAGAAGTCTCGAGCGGAAGGCCGCAAACGGCGAGGTGAGAACGTTACTATAGAGTAGCTGGTTAAACTTCAACGGTGGTCACTCGAAACAGAGAAGGACTACTGAACGGGAACTTGTTTGGGCCACCTATAAACGGTGCCCTTTGCATATGATAAACAAAATCCTACTTAGATTGGGCGAGAAAGTCCTAAATTTTTGAATAATGTAACTAGCTGAATTCATTCTGGGGCATGCTTTTGATTTATGTTTATTCGTGTACTTTCGATATGTGGGACAAGCCCACTTTGACAAAAGTGGGCAATGCTGCTATACTTGATTTTGTAAGGAGTTTCTTATGGGTGCATTAGTTCAAAAAGACAAAAAAAACAGATTACCTGTGGGCCCAGAAGTCGAGGGTACTTATTTTCTTAGAGAAGTGGATGAAAGAGGCAGGGTGATTTTCACGCCTCAAGTGTTAGTGCCAAAAGATGAATTTGAAGAAAGGTTAGTTATGCTGAATGATACTGAAAGAGACCGTTTCGTTGAAAGTCTTCTTTCAGCACCCCAAAGGAATGTGGCCTATAAAAAAGCGAAAGATGATTTTAACAGAAAGTATAAATAGGTGATCTGGACCTTTCATAAATTTGATAAAAAATTCGATAGAACTAAGTTTGATTGTGGCAAACTAGCTTTAAATGATTATCTCCGAAAGCAAATGTCACAAGACGTGGACCGCAAAGCTAACGTCCCAACCTTAGCTGTAAATTCTCAAGATGAAGTTATTGGATATTACACATTAAGCAATGGGGCAGTGGAGTTCGCCAACTTCCCTGCGATCTTAAAAAAACAAATTGCTCCTTACCCAGTTCCTATCGCAAGAATCGGCAGGTTGGCCGTCGATAATTCTACAAAGGGCCAGGGGCTTGGAAGAGAGTTACTTTTTCACGCAATTGATAAGGTTGAACAGCTTTCAAAAGAAATTGGAATCAGGGCCATCGTCGTGGACGCAAAAAATCCTAGTGCTGAGG
>CAMCZE010000297.1 GCA_945885655.1 Bacteriovorax stolpii
GTTTTATATAGGATAAAGAATTTTATCCCGAGCTAAAGACTCCAACTTAAAGAATAGAGAATTTTTTGCCTGTTATCCGATAAGAAGACGTAAGGAGCATTCGTGGCCATTCCTCAGTTTCAAAATGGTGATCGTCTTTTAACTTATCGAGATGTTCTTGATGCACTCATTTTATTGGGCCATGTTTCAAAATCTGAAGAGGAACGTTGTCATAAAAGTTGGAGTTTAGTCAAAGAGCATCCATTAATACTTCTTTCGGCCTTAACTTTGACAGATAAAAAGATCCCTCTTAAAAAATTAACCTCAGATGAGCTTATGGCCCAAGTAGCAGAGAGCTGGGGCCTTATTTATCACCGAGTGGATTTATTAAAAGTAAGTTTGGAAGCTGTGGGCTCAATCATGCCTTATGCTTATGCTGAAAGACTTGGCATTGTGCCGATAGAAATCGACCAACATCGTGTAGTCATTCTCACTTCAGAACCATATTCATTGTCGTGGATGGATGAGATCAAATCTTTGGTAAAAAGAAATATTGAAATTAGAATTAGTTCTCCTAAGCAAATAAAACATCTTTTAAATGAAATTTATGTCGTACAAAAAGCATTTAAGGCCATGGCAAGGGATCAAGGTCAAGCTGGAGCAGATCGCCTTCGTTTATTAAAACAAGGTAAAGTGGATGAGCTTGATACTCTCATTTTAAAATCGAAAGGCCGCTCCCTTCAAGCTCAAGATGGATATGTTGGGAAAATTGTGGATTGGTTGATTAACTTTGCTACTTTAGAAAGAGCCTCAGATATTCATATTGAACCCAAAAAGGGCATGGGGCAAATCCGATTTCGAGTGGATGGTGATTTGAGAACAGTTTATCGTTTGGATCCAGAAGCGATGTTGATGGTGACTGCTCGATTTAAAATTTTAGGAGAGATGAAATTAGATGAAAAAAGAAGGCCACAAGATGGAGGACTTAAACATACGTTGAGTAACGGTAAACAAGTAGAAATGCGTCTTTCAACACTACCTACAAACTTTGGTGAAAAATTAGTTGTAAGAATCTTTGATAAAAGTGTTGCAGGACACGACCTATCATTCATTGGCTTTAATGAAGACGATATGCGCACATGGATTGATCTTATCACTCAGCCTCAGGGACTTGTCCTTGTTACGGGGCCCACGGGTTCCGGTAAGACAACAACACTTTATACAACTTTAAACAAGGTCGCATCTCCGGATGTAAATGTGTGTACGGCAGAAGATCCGATTGAAATGGAAGTGGATGCTTTTAACCAAGTTCAAATCAACAATCAAATCGGGCTTACATTTGCAGAGTGTATCCGTTCATTTCTAAGACAAGATCCAGATATTATCATGGTTGGGGAGATTAGAGATTTTGATACAGGCGAGATGGCCATTCAAAGTTCCTTAACAGGGCATTTAGTTTTTAGCACGCTTCATACCAATGGTGCCCTTGCTACAATTCAACGTCTTATTGATTTAGGTTTACCATCATTTCTTATTAATTCATCTCTCACAGGCATTTTGGCCCAGCGTTTAGTTAAACGTTTGTGTTCTCATTGTAAAAAACAAGTTCCCACAGATAAAAACAAATGGGAAACATTGATGGATGGCGAAAAATTAACGATGCCGGAAACTTGTTTTGAGGCCGTGGGTTGCGAAGAATGTAAAAACACAGGATACGCCGGTAGACTTTGTGTTTATGAACTCGTAAAAATTGATGATCGCATTAAAAAAGTTATTCATACGAAGGTGGATATCACTGAATTACGAGAGAAAACCCGTGGTCTATATTCTTCAATCCGTCAGAATGGTGGGAGAAAAATTATTTCTGGAGAGACTTCAATCGAGGAAGTCTTAAAAATTGTTTATTAAGATAAAACGTTTTATCATGTTTTATGAAAAAATATCTACACATCATTCTTTTTTTATTCACTAGTTGTGCTGGAACTGCTCTTAATCCTGCCAAAGGCAAGATTTTGGTGATCGTATCTAGTGAAAGTGAGTTGCCTCTTAAAGACGGAAAAAAATACCGAACGGGATATTTTTTTAATGAACTTATTATTCCTGTCATGCGTCTCAAAGAAAAGGGGTATGAAGTCGTTTTTGCCAATCCAATTGGTAATACCCCTTACATGGATATTCGCTCATTAACGGCAAAATATTTTAAAAATGAGGAAGAATATACGGCCGCCAAGATTCTCCATGAAAACTTAGAAACCTTGAGAGCACCACGAAGCCTTAGGGCCATCGTTGATGATGGGCTTTCAACTTATAATGGACTTTTTATACCCGGTGGGCATGCTCCCATGACTGATCTTATGATACATCCAGAGATGGGCACAATTCTCGAACATTTTCATAAAAATAAAAAACCAACCGCTCTTATATGCCATGGACCTGTTGTATTGGCAGCAGCTATGGATAATCCTGAAAAATTTAAAAACGCCTTGATTGAGAATGATTCAAACGGGATTAGGAAATATTCAAAAAAATGGCCTTACCGTGGATATCGCATGACCATCTTTAGCACCATTGAAGAAAAGGCCTCTGAAGAGGCGCTGGATGGAGTTCCTTTATTTTATCCAGAGGAAGTGCTCAAAAGAGCAGGAGGGAAAGTGTCAGTCGGAAACAAGTGGGAACCTAATGTTTTAAAAGATAAAGAGCTCATCACAGGACAAAATCCAGCTTCAGATGAGTTATTAGTTCAAACTTTTATTAAAGCCTTAGAGGACTGAGAGAGCTTCAAATCTTTTGACGTAATGGCCTAATTCGATATTCACTTCAAGCTGACTTAGCATCTGGAAAATTCCTCCGAGCTTTCTATGAAGGAAAATGAGTTCCTTTGGTGGAGGAGAGAATTTGAGCTCTTTGATAAGAAGTTGAGTCAGACGTCTAAGCTCATTGGCATAAGTTTTATCCGAGAAATCAAAATATTTTTGAGTCATAGGTCGCATACTTTCATAGATAAGATCTTTGAGAATCTTTTTTGCTTCATCACTTTCACGCGGGTCTATGAGATTCATTTTCTGGATCATACTTATAAGAAGATTTTCATCTTGATGAAATGATGCCATGACTAGTTTTGAATAATTTTTTCTAAATTCCATATCATACTTTTTAGTCGCACCAAAATCGAGAAGGATAAGATCCTGGGTCTCGGGATGGATAAGAAAATTTCCCGGATTTGGATCAGTCTGAACCAGTCCCCATTCACAAAATTCGGCGGTGTAAAGGTCAAGAATTGTTTTAGCGAGTTTTAACTTTATGGCCTCAGTAGGTTGTTCTGAACGAAGCCATTGGGTTAAGGTTTTCCCTGGAAGAAATTGCATGGTGAGAACTTTTTCAGTAGAAAG
>CAMCZE010000298.1 GCA_945885655.1 Bacteriovorax stolpii
GATATTATGGGCAGAAAGGTTCAGTGCAAGGTCTCTTGTCGGAAAAGACTAAATGATTATGGGGATCGGTCGAAGCTGAGAAAGTCCAGCTAGTCCAATAGGACATAATCGCTCCGAAATAAACCGGACACAATCGCCCAGAAACAACATTAAGACCCTAAAGTGTATAGTTTTTTGACAGTCATTATTTTTTGAAATTTGCCGTAAAGAATATTGATGATTTATTTTTTTCAAATATTATTATTTATTTCTTTGGCCATTGCCACAGATTCTGATTGTATTCAGGAGTCCGTTCAGCCCATTAATTCTGAAACTAAAAATCTTGAAGAGATGGTAGACAAAGTTGTTCAAAAATCTATGAGTAAGGTTGTCGATTTTTCCGTAAATATGGATGGTGCTGGCAGCATTGACGTTTTAATTGAAGACGGTGAAATGGTGGCCATTCGTTTTAATTATGTAAACTCGATCAAAAAAACAAAAATTACTATGGATATAAACGATCTCAATGCTGGTAAAAGTATGGAATACATTAATAGTGATGTTCCAGGTATTGCCCTTAGTCTAACAAAGGCGCCTGGATTGACGATTTCAGGAACAGAGGCACCTTTAATAATCAATTATCGATCAGAAGTTGAACCAAATGAATACAAAAAATCTTTAGTCACCATAAAAAAAATAAATGGTCAGTTTAAACTTATATCGGATGATAAATTGGTGGAAGCAGTTGAGCTTGAACCAGAAATTATCTTTCCATCATTTGTTCCTAAGTGGAAAGGATCATTTAAATCTTTAAAATTTAAATAGCATCAAAGTAACTTTTTATCGGATTAAGTAGCCATAAACCAGAAGAATATTTTTTTGTCGTGATGATTTTGGTCACACTTACAATAGATGGCACCATGTTTTTATTTTTAAGTCGGATTTAACGTTTATAATCTTTGATCCTACTTTTATTTGGAGCGGCAATAGAATAGTAAAATGAAAGCTCTTAAATATTTTTGAAGTTGTATAAAGTTAAGACGTTACAAGAAAACAGGCCGTATCGGTCCATTCTTAATAAAAAGACAGGTTCCTCTGCTTGTCATAGAACGTCAGCGATGCTTTGATTAATTCTATGATAATACTCACAAACATCGTGATCAGTTTAGTCGCCATACTCCATTTCTATTTTATGGTGTTAGAAATGTTTTTCTGGACAAAACCCTTGGGCCTGAAGATTTTTAAAAATACCAAAGATAAGGCCGAAATGACTTCCGTTTTGGCGGCCAATCAAGGACTTTATAATGGATTTTTGGCCATGGGCCTTATCATGAGTCAGCTCTTTTCTTCACCTACTTTGAGATTTTCCTTTCAGGTATATTTTTTGGCCTGTATCGTGGTGGCCGGTATTTATGGCGCCTACAGTGTAGGTCGAAGGATCTTTTTTATTCAGGCGTTACCTGCAATAATAGGTATCATTTTAGTTATCTCGTTTACTCATTAAAAGGTTTTTATGCTAATTCGAGACATTTTAATTAAAGGGCTTAAGACTATCTCACATGAGGCCACCATGTTGGAAGCAGAGAGCGTACTCAAAGAGTTTAAGATTCGGCATCTGCCAGTCATTAAAGATAAAAAAATTGTCGGCATGTTAAGTGACCGGGATGTTCATAGGGCCATGACAGTCATTATGTCTTCAGAGGATAAACCTCAAAGCCATATTTATAAAAATAAAATGGTTTCAGAATACATGGCATCCCCAGCACTAAAAATGAAAAGCTCTGAAACAGTGGAGAGTCTGGCCCGTGATATGATAGGACGAAAAGTTTCTAGCATGATCATTGAAGACGAAACTGGGACACCGATTGGAATCATAACTTCGGAAGATTTACTTCTTGTCCTTATCGATTTATTACAAGCACAGCGTACCCCGCTTCAGTTATTAAAAAAGTTTTTTAAAAGGTTATGACGAACCTAACGACTTAAGGCCTTTTGCGACCTCCATCATCTGAGCAGATTCTGTATCTTCAGTAATATGAAACCGACTTTATAAGACTCGTTGGCCGGTTAATCCAAAGTATTGGTCTATCTCCTAGAAATCATGGTGGTTTAGGGTCTCTAAGAGAGCTTTAAATCGTTTTTTGACACCTGCCTGTAACAATTACTAGGTAGAACTGGGGAATACTTTCTCATGGTACAAATGACTAAATCTAAACCATGAGGTCTTATGAACACGTTATTGCTGTTTGTACTTTTTTCTTTTTCATCAGCTTTTGCTGCTGAAATAAATCTAAAATGTATGCATACAAAAGGGCTTAAAACCGAGTCTTCGGACCAAGTTTTTATCAGTATGAATGATAAGGATCTTGAGGCGAAAGTGTTTTATCAAGCTGACCTTGTTTTTCAAACTCTCGTAAAAGAAAGTAGAATTGTTGAAGGGGACATAAAGGGAGTTGAGTTTTCGAATAAGGAATTCTCTCTTATCATCTTAAATCAAAAAGACATTTTGGGTTTTCGTCGGGGCACATTTAAGGCCCTCATAAATAATGATCAATGGGAATTTCCTATCAGATGTACTGGTAATCTTTAATTAGTTGAGCTCTTCGCTTTTTCTTTTCACTTCTGTGGTCTATCTGTCGATAAGTTAGACCATGAGTTTTTTTATTCAGATTAAAGGCCACACTTATAAAATCCCCAACCAAACCATCATTGGTAGGGGGGAGCCTTTTACCGTTCTTAATTCTGACTGGGATGTCGCCCGCTCGCATCTGCTTATGATTCAAAATGATGACAAATTTTATCTTCAAGATCTTGGTTCCGAGTCAGGAACATACATTAATCGCGAGAAGCTTATTCCACATAAAAAGTATCTTATCACTCCGGAGGATGAGGTCCAATTTGGTGGTCAAGAATTTAGGCTTCTGTATCATAGACCTGAAGGTGAGTTCACGGAGATATTTTGTACGAAGACCAGTCTTAGACAAATTTTGAGTTCAAAAAGTGTGCTTTATTTTTTTCTAATAATTTATACCATTTTTTTTTGTTTTAGTAATGGAGAGAAAGGGATCTTTTATTTAATCGCTTCGCTCATCATCTTTTTGTTTGTATTTGTTGTTATGTTCGGAGTGGTGAGATTTTTTAAAAAGTTTTTACCCAATGCCGATCTTCGTGTGAGAGAAATATTCTACACTCAGAATGGTTTTACCGTACATTTTAATGACGGCAAGAATATGAGTTTTAAGTCTTCTGAAATTCAGAGCTGGTTCTGGCATAAAAGATTTTGTCGACTCTCTCTTCAGCAGTATGATGAGGACTATGTGTTAGGTTTAAGTA
>CAMCZE010000299.1 GCA_945885655.1 Bacteriovorax stolpii
CGATATCACGAATAGATGTTCCATCAAAGCCCTTGACCGCAAATAGATTCATGGCAGCTTCAAGTATACGCTGTTTCGTATCTAATTCTGAAAGATCAGAGGACTTTAGCATTGGAACAACCATTATTTTGTCTCCTCACTTATATCGCTACTCGCACCTGTCATTTTACTGAACACACGATTTGTGAACAATCTAAATCTTTCAATATAAGTATACGCTGCTGGTACGATGATCAAAGTCAACAAAGTTGAACTGATTAACCCTCCGATAAGAGCAATCCCCATTGAGGTACGTTGTTTTGAAGCTTCGTTAAGACCAATAGCAATGGGAATAAATCCAGCAATCAGTGCAAATGATGTCATCAGAATTGGACGAAGCCTGTTTTTTCCGGCCAGAAGAATGGCCTCCTTAATCGGCATTCCAAGTTTAATCTGCTGGCCGGTATAATCGACTAAGATAATGGAGTTTTTTGTCGCTACTCCGAGCAACATAATACAACCAATCATCGAAAACAGATCCAGACTAGCACCAGTTATTGCAAGAGCAAAAAAGGCCCCGCAGATTGCAAGTGGTAACACGAGCATAATCGTAAATGGTGTGATGAAAGATTCATAAAGAGAAGCAAGAACGAGGTAAATAAAAATAATTCCAAGTCCTGAGGCCATGGCCATTGACTGGACCATCTCTCCAAAATTTTCAGCTTGTCCTACGAATTTATACTGCATACCTTCTGGAAGTTTCACTTCTTCAGCAAAGATTCGGTTAACTTCTGCCACGGCCCCACCCATGCCCGGGCCGGCAGGAGCGATATCCGCAGAAATTTGATAATAACGAGCTCGATCTTGTCTTGTGATATTTGCAGGACCAGTGGTCTCAACCCCTTTGACAACACTCTGGAGTGGAATCAGACGGTTATTGATGTTGGGAATTGAGATGCGACTAAATTCCTTTTGAAGGTTTCTTTGATCCTCACGTAAACGAACTCGAATATCATACTCTTCACCATTTAAACGATACACCGCCGGAGTCTGGCCCTCCATAAGGGTTCTGAGCTCAAGGCCTATGATGTTGGTTGAAATGCCCAAACGCTCAGCTTTATCACGATCTGGAATCACTTGAAACTCAGGCTTCCCAGGACGAAAACTTAAATCTACTCCTGTAACAGAAGGATGATTCTTAAGTTTTTTAAACACTTCGGTTGAGATGCGTTCAAGTTCTATTTCATCATTTCCTTGAATGTTCACGTTAAACGGTCTCATACCACCACCCACTTGATCGAAATCTCCGACTTGGATATTGGCATATGCAAAAGGAGCAAGTTCTTTACGAACTAAATCCTTAAAAACAATTGTATTCACTTTTCTATTTTTAACTGGAACAAGACGAACATAGAATGTGGCCTTGTTGGCCTCACCCTCCTTCGTACCTACAGTCATTACACTTACGGCAACTTCTTTGTGTGCCGTCATTACTTTATCTACTTCAAGGGCCACACGCTCCATTTCTTGAAGACTAGTACCTGGAGGTAAATCAAGTTTAACAGAGAACTCACCGTTATCTTGAGCAGCTAAAAAAGTTTTAGGAACAAACTTAAGGCAATAGATACTGAAAACAAAAATGAGAATCCCACTCAAAATGATCTTAAGAGGATTGTTTAATGTCACTTTTAAGATCCAGACATAAATGTCCTCAAGCTTATCCTGAAGAAGGTTAAAAGCGTGAAGCAATTTACCAAATGTCATATTGTAAAATGTTTTTTCAGTTGAGGCATATCCATGTGGAACAACTTTTCCAGCAAAATAGGCCGACATCATTGGAGCAATCGTGATGGCATCAAACAGAGAAATGATAAGAGCAAAACACACTGTCATCCCAAACTGTTTAAGGAACTGCCCAACCACTCCAGAGATAAAAGCAATAGGCCCAAACACGGCAAGAACGGTTAAAGTCGTTGCAATAACTGCGAGCATCACTTCGTTTGTTCCATGTATGGCCGCTGTTCGTGGATCTTTACCCATCTCTAAATGTCGGAAAATATTTTCACGCACAACAATCGCATCATCGATCAAAAGACCAACGGCCAGAGAGAGAGCAAGAAGAGACATAACGTTAATCGTATAGCCTGCAACGGCCAGGAGAATAAAAGCACCAAGAAGTGAGTTTGGAAGGGCAAGACCCGTGATGATCGTTGATCTAAATGATCCAAGGAAAAAGAAAACCACTAAAATGGTTAACACAATCCCGATAATAATTGATTCTTGTACATCATAGATATTATCTTTGATCGCTTTTGAACCATTCCTTACAATTGTAAGTTTTGCATTGCCTTTATTTTTCCCAAGTAAAACATTTAAAATATCTGTTTGTTTGATGATGTTTTCCGCTACAGAAACAGTGTTCGCTCCTGTTTGGCGATAAACATCGATAAAAAGTGAACGTTGTCCGTTCACGGCCGCGATATTCTTTTCATCTTGCAGTCCTTCTCTCACGGTGGCCACATCGCTTAAAACGATAGGTACATCGTTGCCGAGGAACTGAACGATGGTATTTTCCATTTCTTTTAAACTCTGGAACTCACCAACAGTTCTAAATACGGTTTCTTTTTTTGCAGAAACATCAATCTTACCAGATGGGATATTTGAACCAGCACGTCCTAAGGCATCAGAGACCTGAATAGCAGAAACCTGACGATATTTCATTTTTTCTAAATCAAGATCCACACGGATTTCACGTTGACGACCACCAATAATTTCTACAAGTCCAACTTGTTCAACTTGTTCAAACTTAGGTTTTATTGTTAAATCAGCAAGATCAAAAAGTTGCGCTTGATTAAGATCTGCAGTCAAGGCCACAGTTAAAATTGGCTGATCTGATGGATCTACCCGACGGATAACTGATTCTTTTACATCATCAGGAAGCTTGGAGCGCGCTGAACTCACTTTGTCTCGAACTTGTTGCTCAGCATACTTGATATCGGTTTTAAAGTTAAATTCGGCGATAACAATAGAAACTCCCTCTTGGTTGACCGAACGAATGCTCTTAACCCCAGAGATTGTTGCAAATTGCTCTTCGTACACTTTTGAAATAAGAGTTTCTGTTTCTCTTGGCCCGGCCCCGGGATAAGGAGTGGTCACTGTCACTATTGGGAAAGTGACATCAGGGAACAAATCCACAGGGAGCGACTTTAAGGAAATATAACCAGTGATCATCGTCACAAGAACAATACATGTAATAAAAATAGGTCGATTAATCGAAAGGTTAGCGAAGGAGAATCCTTCTGGATTTTTATTACTCATTTAAAG
>CAMCZE010000300.1 GCA_945885655.1 Bacteriovorax stolpii
CAATGGCTTGATGAGAAACTGTTTGTTCAAAGACTTCAAAAAGTCTTTTTAGATTTTAGAAATGAAATTGATAAGTTTCAAACTAAAGAACTTTATTGTGTTGCGGGCACAGTAACTTCTCTTGGAAACATGCACTTAAAAAACAAAGAATTTATTGAAAATGAAGTTCATGGATTAGTTCTTAAGGCCGAAGATGTAGATGCATTGTTTAAAACCTATTCAGAATTTAGTCCTAAAGAAACCTTAGAGCTTTTCCCTTTCCTAAAAAAACGTACCAATAGCATCCGGGGTGGCCTCCATTTGGTTTATCATCTTGCCCACCGTTTAATGGTTAAAGAACTAACGATCTCTACGTATGGCCTAAGATTTGGCACTTTACTCGAGGGTGAAATCAAGAAACAATATCTATATGGACAATAAGATAACACTAAAAGCGAAAGAACTTATTTTTAGAGAGGGTGAAGAGGCCACAAGACTTTACTTGGTTGAAAGTGGTGAAGTCATGTGTCTTAAAGCTTCAAAAGACCGCCTTATGCCAATTTTTATCGCAAGGGCCGGAGATATTGTTGGTGAGAATGCCATGCTCGATGGATCCACCTATAGTTATGCTGCTATCGCGAATCAATATTCTACTGTAATACCTATTCTTTCTTGTAATCTTAAGCAGGTGCTCGATCAAGGGCCTATGTGGTTAAGGGAATTGGCATCAGTGATGATTTCCCGCTTTCACAATACTGCCAATCTTATTGCTGAGAATAGAGTGGTCCACAGCTCCATTGTTGCCGAAGAAGATTTTCCTTCATCTCTAGAAGTTGAATTCAAAAAAATTATTAAAGAAATTTAGATAACTGTTAGCATCTGTAACGTCAGAATGTTATTTCAATAGAACATGTCATTTCGGACTTTGTTCAGCTTTATCCAGGCGAACATTTACAAGTTTAGTAGAATTGAATCACTCTCTTACGATGAAGTCCCAACGCAATTTCTAAGATTTTTTGTTGAGCGCGCAGACATTCGCTTCTGTTACCTGTTAGATCGTTTTGCATGATCTCAAAAGCTTTTAAAGCAATCGCACGATTGGTAAGGCCAAGGGCACGCCTTTGGTTTTTTACATGCACAAGACTTAATGCCAGACCTAATATGGCAGGATTCACTTGAGTCACTACGGTTTTTAAACACTCGTCATTTAAATCCCAAATACTTTCAAATGAAATGCAGGATTCAGTAAGTTCTTTGGCCAAGGAAGGATTACGATTACGAAGATTTTTTAAAAGTGTAATCTTATCTGCGGTATCCATACGCTGAAGGAGTTCAATGACTTGTTTTTTGCCATTTATGAAAATCCCTTTCTCTTGGTTATTCTGACTCATCTATGCGTGCTCCCGATTGTGTATGTAAAGCTGCTTAAGATTCCAATTTATTCTTCTCATCATCAAATTTCTGTTGAGCCCTATCCATGTATTCTTTTTGTTTTATTTCAAGATTGGCGATTTGATTCTCATTTTGTGACTGAGTTTCAAGTAAACGATCTGCTTGGGCCAATTTAAGATCCTGTAGAGTCTTTTCGAATTTTTGATTTTCTTCTTCTAGGCGTTTTTTATAGTTTCCACGAAGTTTGCTGAGTTTCGTTTCTGTTTCAACCTTTTCTTTTTGAAGCACAACTTCGTAATCTTTTTTTACTTTTGTAATTTCTTTTTCATTCTTTTCACGAATTGTCTTTAACTCTGTCTCGTGAGTGTCGTTAAGTTTACGCGTCTCCACAACTTGACGTTTATTCATCAATTCTTTCGTTTGATTTGCCCTTACGGACTCAGCGACATCAGACATAACAAATCCTTTAATCATAATGCCTTTCATGGCATTATTAATTATCATACTGACCCAGGGTCATTGTTTACAAGGCAGGCAAATTTTGATCGGTACTAAAGGCAGACGAGTCTTCATTGTTGGCGGAAAAAGAACTCCATTTGGTAAGTTT
Source organism: Bacteriovorax stolpii (assembly GCA_945885655.1). GTDB lineage: Bacteria > Bdellovibrionota > Bacteriovoracia > Bacteriovoracales > Bacteriovoracaceae > Peredibacter. Next base: position 1,979 of record CAMCZE010000300.1, read on the forward strand.
GGTGGCAGTCTGGCCTCAATAACACCAGTAGATTTAGCGGCTTATGCAGCTAAAAGTTTATTAATAGAAACGAAGGCAAATCCTGAAGATATTGATCAGGTATTGTTTGCAAACGTTCTTCCGTCAACTACGGATACATTTTACGGTGGACGTCATCTTGCTTTGAAATGTGGCCTTAAAATAACTACTCCTGGAGTAGTTGTTAATCGCCTTTGCGGATCTGGCATTCAAGCATTAATTGATGGTGCCAGACTTATCAGACATGCAGAAGCCGAAATGATTTTGATTGGTGGTGCTGAGAATATGTCTATGGCCCCTCACTTAGTTTATGGTAGCCGCTTTGGTACAAAATATGGATCTCTAGTAACTAAAGATATGCTGTTGGATACTCTTACTGATCAATACGCACAAATCCCCATGGGAATGACAGCTGAGAATTTGGCTGTTGAATATATGGTGACCAAAGAAGAGTCAGATAAATATGCTTACGAGTCACATCTTAAGGCGAACAAAGCTTATAAAGATGGTTTGATTCAACCTGAAATAATAACAATCAAGAACGAAAAGATTGAATGTTCTAAAGATGAGCACCTAAGGGAAGAAATTTCATTAGCTGAAATGCAAAAATTAAAACCAACCTTTAAAAAAGATGGAACAGTCACCGCTGGTTCAGCCTCAGGAATCGTTGATGGGGGAGCTGCACTCCTATTGGCATCTGAGGATTATGTTAAAAAAAATAATCTTACTGCCATCGCGGAAATCATCGACGGAGCAGTGGTTGGTGTAGAGCCGAGTAAAATGGGAATTGGCCCAGTACCTGCAATTAAAGAAATCTTAGCACGCCAGAAGAAAACGGTTTCTGAGATTGATTTATTTGAAATAAATGAAGCTTTTGCTACCCAAGTAATCGCTTGTAAAAAATCGTTAGAAATAAGAGATGACCAGTTGAATATTTGGGGTGGAGCAGTTGCCTTAGGTCATCCATTGGGTGCAACAGGTCTTAAAATAACAATGACCCTTGCAAGACAGTTACAGCACTTTAAAAAAGATTATGGTATTTCCTCGGCCTGCATTGGCGGTGGTCAGGGTATAGCACTACTCATTAAGAGATTATGATTTTAGAAAGAGCGGACTACGACAATTTTAAAAAGTGGCTTGATCTCGATATCAATTCGATAGCGTGGGAAGGCCGTTACGCCGAATCCTTTAGTGGGTTTTGGGAATCTTTTTTTAAAGATCAGATCGAACCTAAAGAATTAGGAGAACGTTTTGATTATGCTAAAAAGATCGCTAAGTCTGGCCCCCTTATTTC
>CAMCZE010000301.1 GCA_945885655.1 Bacteriovorax stolpii
CAAGATCGGCCAGATGTTCTCTGGATAAAACGCCGTCCTAAAAATTTCACAGGTATGTTCCATCGTTTGAGCGAACTTTTAAATGACCATTGACCTCTCATTCGTAAGGTGCGGGTCTTTTCATCTAAAAATGAGAATGCATCACCATCAGACTGCTGAGAATAAAAAGGAATATTTTCTTTAACATCCAAGAACCTCCCCATATTGTCTTTGAGAGTAAATTTTGGACCTCAGAGAACCTTCAGACAACCTGAAAAAAACTAGAGTCTTTAAGATAAATTTGTATATGCCGTGATTTAAGTTACTTCCGGTCTAAAACTGAAATCGTAAAATCAAAATCATTTTCAGCGTTTTTAGTAAAGTGTTGTTCACTAACATTTTTCCAGTTCTTGATTGAAAGTGACGGAAAAAAGACATCCCCTTTGGGAGATGCTTTTACTTCAGTAAGGTAGATTCGATCCACTAATGAGAGAGCGTACTTAAAAATTTTCTCTCCCCCAATAATAAACAATTCTGATTCACCATTTCTTTCGGCCTGTTTAATGGCGCGAAAAATAGAGTTGAACCAATAAACGTTTTCAGTATTTGCTTTAGGCTCACCTGAGACCACAAGGCTCATGCGCCCAGGAAGAGGTTTCCCAATGGACTCAAAGGTCTTTCTTCCCATGAGCATATGGTGCCCCATAGTTAGACGTTTAAAATTCTGAAGGTCTTCTTTTAAATGCCAAGGCAACTTGTTAGCGACACCTATAACATTGTTTTCGGCCTTCGCCACGATTAGGGAAATTCTCATTTTATACCGCCACAGGGGCCTTAATGTGAGGATGGGACTCGTAGCCCACTAATTCGAAATCTTCAAACTTAAAGCCGAAGATGTCTTTTACCTCTGGGTTAATCTTTATTTTCGGAAGAGGAAATCCAGTACGCGCTAATTGAATCTGAGTTTGCTCAAAATGATTTGTATAAAGGTGAGCATCACCAAATGTGTGCACAAAATCACCCACTTCAAGACCACAAACCTGGGCCACCATATGAGTCAACAAAGCATAACTAGCGATGTTAAATGGTACGCCTAAAAAGATGTCGGCCGAACGCTGATAAAGCTGACAAGAAAGTTTATGATTGGCCACATAGAACTGAAACATCATGTGACATGGAGGTAAGGCCATCTTATCAACATCTGAAACGTTCCATGCTGAAACGATCAGACGTCTTGAATCTGGATTTTTTTTGATCTGATCGATTAGATTTTTAATTTGATCAATCGTTTTTCCGTCGTGAGTTTTCCAACTTCTCCATTGAACGCCATAAACGGGCCCTAGGTTCCCCATTTCATCGGCCCATTCATTCCAAATCGAAACACCATTTTCTTTAAGGTATTTAATATTTGAATCACCTTGTAAAAACCATAAAAGCTCATGGATGATGGATTTCATGTGCACTTTTTTTGTCGTGATAAGAGGAAAACCTTCATTGAGATTAAAGCGCATCTGATGACCAAAAACAGATAATGTTCCTGTCCCTGTACGATCTTCTTTTTTTACACCTTCAGTAAGCACCCTTTGCATAAGATCGTGGTACTGCTTCATTGGCCCCTCTCATTTATCTATGTGCTAAAAATTCTAACATTTCTGCTTTCATTTGTTCATGCCAAAAAAATGACAATTTTCTCTCGTTGCCTGAGAGCAAAGACAACTCTAGAATTAATCAATCATTAGGGAGAATCTATGTCTACTGTTGCTACCGGTTTAGAGCGTTTAATTTCTGACAAGACCCTTCAGGCCCAATTTAAAGGCCGTATTGGGTATCTGTGTCATAGTGCTTCAGTCACCAAAGACCTTGAACACGGACTTTTAGCAATCCAGCGTGTATTTGGTCCACGTCTGGTGAAAATCTTTGGACCTCAACACGGATTTGTGACTGATGTACAAGACAACATGGTCGAGAGCACTCACTACGTACATCCATTTTTTAAGCTTCCAGTCTATTCACTTTATTCGGAAACTCGTATACCCACTGACGAAATGCTTGAGGGCCTGGATCATATTTTTGTAGATCTGCAAGACGTGGGCACTCGAATTTATACTTACATCTACACCATGACCCTCCTCATGGAAGCTTGTAGCAAAAAAGGCATCGAGGTTGTGATTCTCGATCGTCCGAATCCGATCAACGGCGTAACTCAAGAAGGAAATATTCTTGATCTAAACTATGCCTCATTTGTTGGACGTCACCCAATGCCAGTTCGCCATGCCCTTACGATGGGCGAAGTCGCAAAGATGCACCAAAAATATTGGTCCGATAATAAAAAGTGCAAACTCACAGTTATAGAAATGAAAAATTGGAAACGTGAGATGTCTTACGAAGACACGGGTCTTCCTTGGGTACTCCCATCACCAAACCTTGCAACAGTTGAAGCTGCCTATACATTTGTTGGAACCGTTCTTTATGAAGGCTGTAATATTTCTGAAGGCCGAGGCACAACTCGTTCTCTAGAAATCATTGGCCATCCAAAAATTGAATCATTTGGATTCCATGAAAAACTTAAACCTATTCTCGCCAAGGCCGCTCTCACTGGTTTTGTCCTTCGTCCTCTAGTCTTCTTACCTACTTTTCAAAAACACCAAGGTAAACCTTGTGGTGGATATCAGATTCATGTCACTGATCGAAAAACATTTGAGCCTTGGCGTTTGTGCCAATATCTTTTACGTGAAATGTATCAAGAATTGGGTTCTGAATTTAAATGGAAAGTGCCTCCATATGAATATGAATTTCATAAGTCTCCAGTAGATCTTATCAATGGCACAGATAAACTGCGCCACTGGGTAGAAAACTATGGTTCAGAAGAAGATTATCAATCCATCATGAAAGAAAATCAGAATGAATGGGCCGAACAACGAAAATCAATTTTAATCTACTGATTTGCTGACCCATCTTTTATGAAATGATAAATTTCGTGTGCTCAGTTTAACCATTCAAAGGCTGCAGGATCTTTGCATATTCTTTTGATGTATTAACTCCTCCTGCATAGAAGGGATGAAATCATCAATTCAAAAAGATCTATCTACTTGCTTTATGAAATATACACAGCTTCGCCAGTGATATTTTTACCAACGCACAGCTTCGCCAGTGATATTTTTACCAACGCACAGCTTCGCCAGTGAGCTAAAAAAAATGATCAAGAGTTGCTTAAAAGATAAATATTTTAGGGGCCCGAAAATGGCCCCTTTCAATATTAATGTTCGCCTAGATAGATTTTTTTTACATCGTCATTATTCAACAGATCACT
>CAMCZE010000302.1 GCA_945885655.1 Bacteriovorax stolpii
TTAGGATCAAGCTGTAATTGACCGATTTTTTCTTCTGGCCTTAAATTAACCATATTTCCAGCACCAACAGTAAAAGAAATGGTTTTAGTGGTCTTCTCAAGGATGATGGGAGTGAAGTGATTTCTTTCAAGGTTACCAAGTCGTTCAGATCTATTTTTGTCAGTATTAAACCAGTTCACAGTGATATAGGGATCAACAAGCTTGCAGTCTTTAACATGAGCATCAAAGATGAGGATATTTTTCCGAGAGAAATTTTTTTTCACGATAAAAACGGTTTCGGCAAAGCTATATGAACTGGCCACTAATGTTACTAACATGATCAAAATCTTCACTTGTTTTGTCCTTTGGGTATGTTCTTTTTCTGGCTTATAGCATGTGAGATTTGGGTAGGAAGGGGGGGGAGATAAAATTTACCATAGGAGGAAATCTAAGATTCGGGATTCTCCGTGCTCAAGCGCCCTAGAGTTTATTCGTAAAAAGATTGGATCTTATCGAGTTCTTCCTCGTGAGCAACTAAAAGTTGAGTGAGACTAAGGCCAAATTCTTTTTTTATTTTTTGATCGAGGATTTTTTTTAACGCAAGAAGCCGTGAGTGCTGGGAATTTGAAAAAAAGAATTGAGTTAAAAAACAGAAAGCATCAGTCATGGTGATATTGATTTTTTTTGCATTGAAGTCTTCAATGCGGGTAAAGGCGTAGAGCCTTTGAGCGCGGGCGATGGCGAGGGGATCTTTTTCAAATTTTAAACCTGAGAACAGATAGTTTGAGAGATTTTTGTTAGAGAGTTCGGGGGTTCGGAAACATAAATTGATTGTAAGGTCGGCGTGGTGATGGTTTTGGTGGATGAATTTATCCAAAACATTTATGGCCATAATGTCGCCCGGTCTAAGTTCTTGAGTTCGGTGAAGAGTGAGTTCTCCTAGAGTGTGGAGGACGGTGAGTTTCTTTTGGGCCTTGAATTTAAATTCAGAGTCTACGTTGAGACCCTGAAGGCACTGGAAAGCTCCAGAAAAATGGTGATTGTGAATGACTGTGGGACGGCGACGCCAGAAATAGACGTCGATAAAACAGTCTTTGCCACGAGCAATTGTGATAGGGAGATCACTAAATTCGAGAGAACTGAAATTTTGGTGATGGTTAAACTCTTTTGAAAAAGATGTTTCGACGAGTGCTTTGTAATCAAAAAGCTTAGGCAGGTTGGTGGCGGCCAATTGATCATGAGCAAAAGTGTGGAAGTTTTTTGTTCCTGATTTTTTAATGAACTTATCACCTAAATTCACAAGCCTCTTGGCCTCGAGGACAAACTTATTTTTCATGAATTGCTTTTCATATAGAGGTAGAGATTTTCTACTTTGGCCCTTGCCCAGGGAGTTTTTCTTAAAAAAACGAGACTTGATTTTATACTTGGATCAAACTGGAAACATTTGATGTTAATCATGCTGCCCAGTTGTTCCCAGCCATAGAACTCGTGGAGTTCAACTAAAATGGACTCTAGGGTCTTGCCGTGGAGAAGGTCATGAGTTTTTTTATCGTTCACCCTGGATTTCTATCATTATATTATAGAAATCGCATCCGGAACATTGCTCATAATCCAACATGTGTAAATAAGCACTCGTTAATATTGACCATCAAATTGATACTGTCTAAGACAAGGGTATGGGGACTTGAAACTAATGGTGCTCGAGAGGAGATTTGAACTCCTACACCTTTCGGCGCTGCCACCTCAAGGCAGTGTGTCTACCGTTCCACCACCCGAGCATAGGATATAGAAAAGAAGGACTATAAGGTAAGGGAAATGAATGGGCTTTGTCTAGAATCAATCGAAGAAAAATCATTCTCGTTTGAAAGGAGGCTTGGCGTCAGTTGTTGTTGATTTTGCGTAACAGTTTTGAGCCGTCTGGGTATTTACCTGTAAGGGTAATAAAATTGACGTCCATCCCGAAGAGGCCGAGTTTACCGTCAGCATAGATTTCACTAACCTCAATGATTTGACCATCTAGGCTCACTGAGCTTACGGGGTGACAATTTGAAAGAGTGGCCTTGAAGTTTTTGTCAGAACCAGGGATATCAAAATCATTTAAAGCATTAAGGGTAAATTCAACTTCCTGCTCAGAAGATTCGATAACGACGGGGGAAAGGAATTTTTTTTGAATGAAATTAAGTTTTGCCACCTTGCCGCCTTTTTCGCCCATGATCCAGTAAGCGCTGATAAATGGGTGGACGAGTTTGCAGTTTTCGATATGTGCTTCGTAATGAATGACGTTATGAGGTGAAAAACTTTTTTTAACCACTAAGATGTCTTCAGTTGCGGCAAATGTTGAGAAAGAATGGGCCGCAGATAGAACAAGAGCAAATAATAATCTCATGAAATTCCTCAAAGTTGTTTTTCCTAATTTATCATTTTTTTGCCATGAGATACTGGTATATGTATTAATTTCCTGTCCTCTTATATCAAGGCCAGGGTTGCCCTATCCTGTAGGAGTCCCAGGAGGATATAATGAAAGTGATTGTATTTATGACTCTTTTGTTGATGAATGCGACCTTTGTTATTGCCGATGCAATCGTCCTAAATCCTGAGATGATTGAGGTTGATGGTTTTATTAGAGACGAAAAACCCCAAGATCAAGAACTTACAACCATTCAAACTGAAATCGTTCGACAGAAAAAAGAGATCATTCTTAACCGTGAGAAATCCAAACAGTTTAAAGTGCTCTCTAAATCAGTAGAGAAGCTTTCTGAGACAACAGTAGAGTACTTGGAAGAAAAGAAGGCCGCCCAGGCCGAAATTGCAGAATATAATATGAAGGTGAAATGTCTTCAGTCCGAATCTGAGGCCCCTGAATGTGCAAAATATAATCGCCGAAGATAATAAATAAATTCAATCAGTTGCATTACGAAATGAATGTCTTTAAGATAAGTAGATGTTTTTAGAACTTTCAGTGGATTCAATTGATCCTATTGTTTTTGCACTTCACACTAAGACTGAAGTCATTATTGGCTCATTGCCAACTTCGGATCTTGTTTTAAATGACCCCTCCATAAGCCGAAAGCATGCACGATTTTATTATAGTGAAAAAAAATGGTTTATTTCTGATTTAGGCAGTACCAACGGTACTTTTTTAAATGAGCAGCAGATTATTCCTGGAAAAAAAGAAGAAGTGACAGAAGGTGCTATCATCCGATTGGGATATAAAGTGGAACTGACATTTTTAAAAGAGGCCAAAAATGCACAGCCTCTTTATGCATCTTCAAAGTTAAAGATCGATCCTAAACAAGAAGAACGTCACAAT
>CAMCZE010000303.1 GCA_945885655.1 Bacteriovorax stolpii
GCGGCATAAGATCCCGCTGGTGAATGACAACGTACAGGAGCAGCAAAACTTGCCCCAGCTGAATAAATTTTACCGACGGCCGAACTGTTTGCAAAAACTTTTGCACTATCATTGGCAATGGTTGGATCAAGATGAAGTGAATGGGCCACTGGCCCCGTCGCGGCCACTTGTACGTTTATGGTCCAATTTGCTGCGTTTCCACAGTTAGATAAAGTAGCATTGGGGCAGGTCATATATCGAAGAGAGGCCGTACGAGCAACTGTAACAGCGGGGTAATAAGCATCCACGACAGAATCGGCATTCGTATCTGCTCCACACCATCCAAAACCCAACTGAGACTGCGCAATAACAGTATTGTTTGCATCTAAGGTCGCTGCGCTAATACTATAATTATTAATATTTGAGCAAGAGCTAGAACATAAAATGAATCGACTGCGTCCTGTGGCCAGTGTTGGATCACCTGTGAGAAAGGCACCACCCACTAAATCTGTAGGAGTGGCAGCGATAGTCGCTGCTCTTGTTGCAGATAAGGCCGCGCCAAGAATACGAGCATTCCAAGAAGCAGAGGCTGTTGCTGTGGAAGTCGTACGCGTAGCAATTAAAACATCCGCACCAGCAGTCCAAACAACAACAGGAATTCCCGTAGAAAGGAAAACCATACTTACAGAGGTTACGGTTGCGGGAGCTCCGGCAACTGTTTCATGAATCCATCGAAGACCGTTCCAATAAGAAAATTTAATGGATAGGGAATGATAATCAGCATAGGCAGTAGCGGGAGTTGAATTATAAGGATTTTCTTTGACGTCTGAAACAAATCCACGAGACTGAACAGCTGAGCCAGTTCCTTTTGATCCCGCATCTATAACAGCACTGCTACAAGCTGTTGAAGTTGGTGTTGAAGTTGGTGTTGATGGGGTTTCGTCGCTGGCCTCAAGCAAGATACCCTGTGAAACACCATCTTCACGATTACAAGAAACTAAAAAAACGAGAAATAAATAAATTAAGAATTTAAAAATCATAAACAAGTCCAATAGGTATTGCTATACTAAAATATGAAAGTTCCGCATCCTCAACATTTCTATCACCTTCTCCATTAAAACGATGAGTTTCACTTTCTCCAATAACACCAAAAGAAAAAGATAAAAACCGATTAAGGCGAACAAATACGAGATTGCTTAATAAATAATGATAACTTAAATCGTGATAACCACTTTTTGACCCATATTCTTTGAAAAAAATGGGCAAAGAAGCAACAGCGTTTAATTTTAAAGTCCAAGTTTTATTTACATTCCACTTAAACCCTCCCCCAACTGAAGGACCAATAGAGAGATAGTGAGACGATAGTTTATTACCTGACGAAAAGTTACCAGGATCCTGAGAAAAGGAACTTAGGCCTGCTTGATAATGCCATTTAAATTTCTCACCCTCTGTTTGCCATGAATACAATAGCGAGAGCAGAGATCTTTCAACCCCTACATCCTTACCACCTATTTCGCTGGGCTCAGAAAAATTTGCTAAATGATACCAACCTTTTATTTCTAAAAAGTCGCCATTCTGCATTTCTCTTTCAAAAACTGAAAAAAGACCTGAACCTGTCCCGGGATCTGATTTGTACGTTTGGCCCGATCCAGATTGTTCAAACCTGTTTGAAGCTGCTGTATAAAATAAAGATAACTGATTAGGTCTAACTAAACTGGCCGTAGCAGAATCTGGAAGAGTGACGTCACTACTTTCTTCAATATTCTGAGAAAAATCATTTAATTCAACTTTTTCATCTGCAACAACAATTGAATTAAAAGAAAATGATAACATAATCCATAACAGACATTTCATTTATTGGACTCCAGATATTTTTAGTTTAGTGCCTTTTTCTATTTTATCATACGACGACAAAACATCTTTGTTCGCTTTCAATATATCCGGCCAACGTCTTGTTGTTTTATAAAACTTTTGAGAAATTGTCTGTAAAGTGTCCCCAGCTTTAACTTCATAAATAACATCCTTAACAGAAGCTGTTCCCCTCTCATTCTCGGGTAAAGATTTTGCTTCAGTCGTTTTTTCGATAATTGGATTGTCTGTAGGTGGCACTAAAACTGGAATCTGATTCTCAAGATTATTCGAACTTTTTTCAGTGTTAACTAAAATAATTTCTTCCTGTTTTATATTCACAGGGGTCAACAATGTTATTTCATTCTGAATCTGCGATCTTGCGTCTCCGTTCATAAATGGAAGTGCTTTATTTAAAACAGCGAGGGAATGTTCCTTCTGTCCAATCATTCTTAGATCACGAGAGTATGCGAGCACAACCCAAGGCTTCGGGTTTTTTCGGGTTAAGACATCTGAAATATAATCTAATGCTTGTTCCGTTTGCCCTGACTGCTTAAGTGCTAACCAGTATTGGTGTTGACCCCAATCATCTTCATATTCTGCATTATACATCTTTAGAACTGCCAACTTATCTGTTTGACTTTGATTCAACAAATTTTTAGTTATAAGTCTTTTCACCAAAGGATCTCTTGGCAATACTTCAGTGAGTTTACGAATGTAAATATTGGCCAAGTCTATTTCTTTTCTTTCGGCGTGTATCCATCCAAGATATTTGGCAGTTTGTTGTTGATAAACTCCCTGATTGTAAAGGCGAGTAAAACCAGCAATTGCTTTTTCATAGTCATGAAACTTATACATTGCCTGTGCCAGGCAATATTGGGATTCGTTATCAAGAATGTTCTTGTTATCGTAGACAAGTAACGTGTCTTTAATTTGACCCCATTGATTTTCACGTTTATAAAGTTTTACCAATAATTTAACTGCAGATAAGTTGTTCGGATTTCTGGTTAAGATTAAACTATTAATTTTTAAAAAATCTTCTTTTTTTCCATAATCTAAAAGCCAGTTTGATAATAAGACTAAGAAGTTGATTGAATGAGGTTTCCTGGCAATCGCATGATCTATAACAATCCGACCGTCATTGGGACGAGAGAGATACTCAAAATTTTTGACTTTAATACCAACCAAATCATCACTAAGAATACTTTCTTGTTCTAATAACTCTAAAAACTTATTTGACTCTTCCCATTCGGAATTTTGATGTAAAATTTTAGCTTGGGAAATATATGACTGATGCCTACTACTATCGTAAGAAGCACAGCCAAAAAGAACAACAAGCATGGAAAACATTAAAGCATTCATAACTTCCTCTTGGGTTATTATGAAACACTTAACACTCCCTATAAACCTGAGTAATTATTGCCGCTGCGCCATACGATTCTAGTCAAAGAGATCAAGA
>CAMCZE010000304.1 GCA_945885655.1 Bacteriovorax stolpii
AATCTGTTTCACCATTTCCGCTCTTTCAGCACTGCTTTCATGAAAAATCTGGATTGGTGCTCCATAAACGCTGACACAGAATAAAAAGCTAATAACGTATTTCATGACTTTCTCCTTTAGATGAAGATGCAAACGAAAGTGTTTTGATAAAAGGCAATATTTGCCAAGAGACGTGTTCAAAAATTTGGGCCGCCTCTTCCTCTTTAACAAGAACTGTATAACGGCCAGTAGGATCAATAGGCTCCTGTCTTAAAATTGCAGAAAAAATTTTCTTGGAATTTCGGTTAACGAGCAGGATTTTTTTCTGAGCTTCATAAGGAGTGAGAAGTTCGCCATGAAGTTGAATTTCAACTCGGCCTGGAGGTAGTGTTAATGAGGTGATGGGTTTGGGATCGTTGGAGAAAAGAGCAAAAAAGAAAATGTTGGAAAAAATCAAGGCCATGCCAAGCTTTATCCACCAAATTTTAGTTTTGGTATTTTTTTTCAAGAACGTTCCAGCGGTTTTCGAAATCACGTAAGTGCTCCTTCGTTTTTATTTCGTAATGGCGGTTGAGCCAGAAAAGACTCGTTATGAGGAAACTGCCCAAAACTAAAGTTAAAAGAATGGGGAGAGTAACCTCTCCGCTTTCTCTGAGGTCTCGTAACTGATGATTGGATTCATGGCATCTAAATCGAGTGCCTTGTTTTTGAGATTTAATACAAAAGGTAGGGACACAAAAACATAACTCCATTCTTTATTCCTTAAAATAGTTTGTCCCGAGCGATCTCGGCGGAAAAAGGGAAATTCCAATTCAAAAGGAGTTATAAACATTCGTGGATCTATAGGGCACTGTTTTGTTTTAATCTCTGTAAGTGTTTTCAGATAAGAAATGTGTCGTATATTTTGTAAATGAAAGATCTGCTTTTTTGCCTTATCCACGTTAAAGGCCGCCGCTTGTAGGCCTGGAATAAAAAGCATGACAATACTAGCTTTAGTGATATTTGCGATGGCCCAATTGCTTCGTCCCATGAATTTGAGATACTGCTGAAGTTCTCCCTTGCTCTCTTTCATGCAAAGAAAAAGATGAGATCGTTTTTGAAGTTGATTAAATGAGTGGCGAAGTTCCAACGAACATAAAAGAAAAATTCCAGTAAGAATAACAATGCCTAAAACTGAAAAAAGAGTCACCTCACCTTTTTGATTCATAACTTGCCATTAAGGTTAAGTTTGAAGCTGTGTTTCTTCATGCCGGGTAGGCGCTGCCATGTCACTTGCTCGTGTTCGCGCAGGACGTAGAGGCGACAGCCAGGTTGAAAAGATCTCTCGAAAGGTTTAGTTTGATTAAGAGTCGTTTTAACATAGAGATTAAATGAAGCAAGCCATGCTTTTTGTCGGCAGACGGTGGTTTTATGTAAAACCACCGCCTCCAACATAATAAAAAGAAGTAAACACAGAGATAGTACCCACGCCAAGATATTCATTTTTAGCTTTTAATAGATTTAAGATCGATTTCGTTTGTGATCTGACTTTTCATATTATCAATTCGTTTTTTTACCACATCACCGAATTGTCGAACGGCAACTAAGCAACAAATGCCTACCAAACTGGATATAATGACGTATTCCATTATTCCTTGGCCTTTTTGGTTTCTCATGATTTTTCTCATCGATTGCCTCCTTTAAAATGGCTTTTGGGATGTAACCTAAAGATGAGTGATGTTGTGGAAAAAAAAACAATTCCCGAGTGAATTGTTCGGAAATGAAAAACCTTTGCGTGAAACGAGGTAAGCCCTTAAAATATTGGTATGGAAGAAAATAATAAGGTCATTGTTTTTGAGAAGAAAGAAATCATCCTCGTTTTGATTTTTATGCTTATTTTAATTGTAACGAGTTTTACTTTAGGCATCCGTTTAGGAAAAAAACTTTCTTTTAAAGAAGCTGGCATTTCAGATAAAGATCTTGCGACTGTTGAACTTAAATCCACTACGGAAGAAGATGTGGATCAAACGATGGTTGCTGATTCTAAGATGAGTGATGAAGAAAAATTAAATAAACTGATGGATGAATCTAAGAATCGTTTGTCTGATGAGCTTGAAAAATTTTCTTCTGAAGAAAAACCAGCGCAAGGTGGACCTATCGCTTCGGTTCCAGAAGCTCCAGTAAGTACGATGGCCGGAAAATTTACGATTCAACTCGGTTCATACAATACAGTAGAAGAGGCCAAGCAGTTTGCTGAAGGTTTTACTGTAAGAGGTTATAGTCCAATCATCAACGAAGTAAAAATTGATGGTAAGGGCAATTGGTATCGTGTGAGTTTAGGACTTTTTAAGTCTGTGGATGAGGCGAAGATTTACATTAAACAAGAACAGAGCCTCTTCTCAGGCCAAGATCATATCATTACCGAAATTCGTTAAACTTTTTCTTTAAATCGTTTTTTATTTCATCATTGAGAAAACTCTTTTCAAGCGCCCATTTATTCATCTGAATAAAGTGTGGCAGTTTTAATCCAAGAGTTTTTTCAGCAACATGGTACTCATTGAGAAGGGAGATATTCATGAGATGAGGATCATCAGAATTTAAGGAAACCTTGACTCCTTGATCATATAGATATTTTAAAGGATGTTTATCTAGAGACTTTACACAGTTGGTGAGCCAATTTGAAGTAGGACAAACTTCAAGCAAGACATCATTTTCTTTCACCAGTTTCATGACCTCAGGGTCTTTAGCTATTTGGATTCCATGGCCAATACGGGAAGGGTGAAAAGTCTCCAGAGTGCGACGAACGTGCTCCGCGGATGTATCTTCACCTGAGTGGATGGTAACGCCAAGACCTTGGGAATGAGCATTTTGAATGATTGTTTTATAGTCGGTGAAAGATTCTTCTGTCTCACTATCGGCCAGATCAATTCCAAGCAAACGATCGGCGTTTTTATGACGGGACTTTTTGTAACGAAGGATTTCATCAGTAGAAATGAGGTTCGTTTTAACATCTAGGCCTCTGGGCATGATGTGAATGAGGCCAACTTGCAAATCGTATTTGTTAAGGCCTTGGGTTACTCCATCAATGACACCTTCAATAATCTCATCAAAACCTAGTGTTTTATTCTTTTGAATGAAAGTGGGAGCAAAACGCAGTTCAATAAGTTTGATGCCCTCTCGGTGGGCATCTTCGATATTTTCAAAGGTCACACGTTTAATGGCCTCATAACTGGCCAACACTTTTTGCGTGGTCCAAAAACAATCTAGAACCTGCTGAAGGGAAGTGAGAGGCTTTTTAATGACAAGTTTTTTTCCTAATTCTGCATA
>CAMCZE010000305.1 GCA_945885655.1 Bacteriovorax stolpii
GGCGACCGAGGCAAGAAATACGTTCTTTTCTTTATCGGCTTTGGGAACGAGGGCCAAGTTTTGTTTCTTATCATGTTTATGGTCCAGGTAGTCCTCTAAAATGGTTTGTTTATTTAGGACTTATTACAGTCGTCGCCAATTTGTTTACCTTAATGTCTGCACCAGTTTTTTGGACTAAATTAGCATGCCTTCAACTTTTTATTCTTGCCGCTACGATAATTCTATTTACTCGTTCACCCAAAGAAATAATAAAATTGTCAGGCCTGCATATTATGGTGATCCTTTTTTTTGGAATGGGTATACTGAAAGGGCTTTTAGTTGAATTTTCAAAACGAAAGGTGAGTTCGTAAAATGGCAAATTTCCCTTTTCAATATTTTAATGATGTTTCACTAAGTGTCGTCGTACCTGTTTATAATGAGGGTGCACAAATTCAAGAAAATTTGAGATTGTTGCTGGATGAAGTAAAAAGATACTTTCAAAACGTTGAAGTCATCGTCATTAGTGATGGCAGTACTGACACGACCAATGAACAATTGAAATTGATCGCGGATGAAAATCTTAAAAAGATCTTCTTAGAGAATAATCAAGGCAAAGGGGCCGCTTTAAGAAAAGGCTTTAAAGAAGCTTCTGGTGATTTTGTTCTTTTTATCGATGGGGGGATGGAACTTCACCCAAGAGAAATTAAGATATTTCTTGGATTGATGTTTTTGTACGAGTCAGACATCGTTATCGGGTCCAAGAGACACCCTCAGTCTACAGTTTATTATCCTTGGTATCGCCGATTCTTGAGTTTTTTATTTCAGAAAATAGTTCATTCATTATTTCGCATCAATGTCACCGATACTCAGGTCGGAATAAAGATGTTTCGTCGTGATGTGATTAATGCCATTATGCCTTATTTAGAAAGTCAATCCTATGGAGTCGATATAGAAATTTTGGGATTTGCTGCTCGTCTTGGATATAGAAGAATTTTAGAGGCTCCTGTCAGGTTGGATTATTTTCTCATGAATAAACGCTCTTTTATCCAGGATGGTCTACATACGTTAAGGGTTGGTAGTTTGCTTTTTAAAGAGACTCTATGGATATGGTGGCGTTTGCGTAAAATTAAGCAAAGGTCATCATGAAAACATCGTGGTTGAGACATTTCTTTTTTACGTTTACGGCCTCGGCTCTTAACTACGCCTTTTTTGTTATTTTAGCTAAATTGTTGGGGGAAGAAGAGTTTGCTAAATTTGCTCCAGAATGGGCCAATTTAAATTTTTTTATGATGTTGGGAACTTTTGCCCAGTACATGTTGGCACTAAGGCCTCTTCCTCACAAAAGGAGGTATACTTTTTTTTGGGGCATTCATTCTCTTGCTCTTGTCATCTTTGCTTTATATTTTTTATTTAAGCTGAAGTTCATTCTTTTACTTAGTCTTCTTGTAATTAATCTTATCCATTCATTGTTGTGCGGATACTTATTAGGAATTGGGAGGATTGAAAGGTTAGGCTTTCTCAATTTGATCTCATCCGCATTAAAAATTGTTTTTCTTTTTTTGATTCCTATACCTTCTCTTGGAACGGAGAGTGTCCTGCTGGTTCTCTTTGTAAGTATCTTTGCGACACACTTTGTTTTTTCATTCATGCAAAATAAATTTATTGACGGACAGTTTGAAACTCCTCAAATATCGACTTTTGGGGCGGCTTTCCTGTTGGCCTTTGCGACACACTTTTTTCCAGTACAAGACATTATATGGGCAGAGTTTTTTGGGAATAAGATCGATACAGCACTTATATCGACTTTATCAATTGTTGGCCGAACTATCTTTTTTCTTCAGTTGATTTTTGCTCAATGGCTTTTATCGGGACAGGCACTAGGACAGAATATAAACAAACAATTTCCTTTTAAGAAAAGTCTTATGCTCCTGATTCCTGTCTCACTTGTTTTTTCTTATTCTTCAATGTTCTTTTTAAAACATTTTTTGAATTGGCAAAATCTCCCTTCGTTTAATCTATACCTTTTGACTTGTTTGAATGCAGGCTTCCTGGCCATTCATTTTCAAAAAATCCAGGCCTTCATTTTGGAGAAAAAGATAAAGATGGCCTTTTTGATGGTGAGTATTTTTGTTCTTACTTGGAGCCTCGTTGGAATAGGGCACTTAGGGGTGGAGAATTACCTGATTTGTATGGTTATTGCTCAGCTTCTTATCTTGTTGATTTTTCACAAGAATAGGTCTGCTTCGAGTTATTACAACGTTTTGTAGTTCTTAATACCTATAAAACATGGCGACATTCGGATTTTAATTTTTGGCCATTAACGGGTATTCAATACCTTGGATTTCTTTCTGTGAATATATTGGAAATGAATTAGAATAGTTGGAAGTATATAATTAAGGATTTTTCATGATCAAGCGAATTTTAAATCAAAAAGGTTTTGGCCTCGTTGAGGTGATGATCGCTGCGTCGATTATGGGCGGTCTCAGTTTAGTGGTGATGAAGCTCAATGAAAATGGAATTCAGGGTGTTGCACGAACTGAAAGAAGAATGGAAATCATTGATTTCGATCGTGAGATCAATACGTATTTATCAAATAAGGACGCCTGTACTAACACTATGTTTGTTGGGGGAGCACCCTGTGCTTCAGGAGCATGTACGACAGCGGCTTTCACTGCAGGTTTTACAGTTGGTGAAATAAGAAATGATGGTAACGTAAAGGTTTTTGATACTGCAGGTACAGATGCGACGATCAGAAATAACGTGCAAATTACACAGGTAAGATTTAGTGGTTGGGATGCTACAACACTGACTACAAACCTTCTGAAGACATTTTCCTATAAACTTTCCCCTACTTTGCCTATGACTCGAACAATATCAAGAAAGGTGGCCGTAACTTTCTCTGGGGCCAATGCTGTCGACTGTATTATCAAATCTGCTGAAGCTAACGGGCCATGGATTATTGATGATTACGGGATTTATTATCCCAGTGCCACGGTTGCCATTGGAAAAGTTCCGGATCTGAATCCTCTGGTTTCTTTAGATGTTCTTGGCCAGATTGTTTCTGGGGGGAATCACTCCATTAGCACCCCCTTAACAGGATACAATAGCATCATAGGTGGCAAGAGCAGCACTATTTCCAATAACAACTCAAATGACTCGATTATTTTAGGGGGGGAAGCAAATAGCATACAGGCTGACCGCAGTAGTGTCATCGGTGGTTATAGAAATCTAATGACAGGTAGTTTGGCCGCGATGAAGGAAGCAACC
>CAMCZE010000306.1 GCA_945885655.1 Bacteriovorax stolpii
CTAATAGAATCGTGCGGTTCAAATTTTCGTAAATATTATACAAAGAATCACGACGTTTAAGATTGGCCTCCTGGCCAATCAATCCACCTAAAATGCCTGCAAGCACATCACCGACTCCCCCAGTGGCCATACCATCATTAGGAGAAAAATTAAAAAATGTTTTACCATTGGTAAAGCCAAGATAAGTACAAGGACCTTTAAGAATGACGGTGCAGTTAATCTGCTCAATCACATGTTTTAAATGCATATAAGGCTCTTTTTTTACTTCTTCTATAGGGATGCCAGCAAAACGGGCAAATTCTCCGAAGTGTGGGGTCAAAAGAGTAGGAGCATTTCTCAAACGAAAAACATCAGAATCTTCCCGGATGTTAAGCACATTGATCGCATCAGCATCTAAAACTACTGGGCCTGAAAAGTTATTTAACACCTCAAGCACTAAGGCCCGTGCCCGAAGTGAACGCGCAAGCCCTGGTCCAATAACAACAGAATCATACTTATCTAAATCTTTTAAAAGCCTACTCCACTTACTCTGATCTGCAGGAACATAACCTGTCATCACTTCTGGTATGAGACGAGAAATAAATTCTTGGTACTGTGCTTCCCAAGTCACGGCAGTCACAAGTCCAGCTCCTACTTTTAAAGCAGCGGTGCTGGTCATCACTAAAGCACCCGTGAGACCGTGTGAGCCACCAACAACTAAAGTATGTCCAAAAATTTTTTTATCCCCAAACTTATTTCGCGCTTGTGGTAATTCAATTTTAAGATCTTTATCAATAAGAAATTTATCACCATTTTTTTCAACAATTTGTGTTGGTAATCCTGAATTAATGATCTCTACCTCACCCACTAAATGGGCCCCTTCAGCTTGATAATAACCCAGTTTGGGAAGCCCTACGGCAAGTGTTAAATCGGCCTGAATAGCATTGCCTTGAATAAGGCCTGAATCACCTTCTACACCAGTGGGGATATCCAATGAAATCGTATAGGCCTTAACCTGATTAATGAAATGAATGACATCATATAAAAAATTAGAAAGGGGAAGTCTCACACCTGTTCCAAAAATAGCATCAATAATAATTTTAGGTTGGGTGTTCTGCTCAAAATAAGATTCAAGGCCCGCCATCTCATCAATAAAAGTTGGTTTCACACCATAAGATTTAGCAATTTTAAGTTGGTCTTTAACTTCTTGAGATAGATCTCTTTCATCAAATAATAAAAAGGCCCTTGCCTCATGCCCCATGGAGGCCATATGCCGAGCTATGGCCAATCCCGTTCCACCGTTATTACCTTTGCCTATGAAAAAAATCAGCTCACCTTGATTAAGTTCTGCGCCCAATTTATTAACAATGGCACGTGCTCCTAGAAGAGCAACGTTTTCTATAATTAATTTTTCAGGAAAATGATATTCAGTCTGAGCAAGCTTCTCAAGTTCTTTCATCTCGGCCTGGGTAACAATTCTCATGGGGAACCTTTTAAGGGATATTTTTTAATCAGTGTGGCCATTTCTTTAACCACATGGCCAAGACCAATAAACACTGATTCTGAAATGATCCAATGGCCAACATTATATTCTTCAAACTCCGCCTCTTCTAAGAGGGGAACAAGAGATTCAAAAGTAAGACCATGGCCTGCGTGATAACCCCATCCCCGCGCCTTGATCATTTTTGATCCATCCCGATATTGTTTAAGATGAAAGGATAAATCTTTTTTTTGTAAAAAATCTTTGGCGTATTCACCAGTATGAATCTCTACGGCATCGGCCTTGATAGTCAGGCATCTCTGAAGAACTTCAGCATCAGCTTCCACGAACAAAGAAATTTTTGTTTGAGGTATTTTCTCTTTTAAACGATCACAAGTCTTTTTTACTTTTTCATAATTTTTAGGGTCCATGACATCAAGTCCCCCTTCAGTCGTTCTCTCTTCACGTTTTTCAGGAACTAAACAGATCCATTGAGGATTATGCGCAATAGCAATGTTGATCATCTCGTCATGACAGCCTATTTCAAGATTAAGCGGTTTATTAAACTTATGGCACACCTCATACACAGCTGAGACATCTCGATCCTGAATATGGCGCCGGTCTTCTCTTAAATGAATCGTAATTTGATCAGCTCCTGTGGCCAGGGAAACTTCGGCGGCACGATCGACCTCTGGATAAAATTCCCCTCGCTGCTGTCGCAGAGTCGCCACATGATCGATATTCACACCTAGTCTTGGATAGATCATGATATTAACCTAAAACTTTTTTCACAACCTGCGCAAGTTCAGAACATAAACTGCTTACAAGTGTTCCATCACTACCTTCAACCATTACTCGGGCCAGAGGTTCCGTACCTGAATATCGAAGAAGAACCCGTCCACGTTTACCAAGTTTTTGTTCAGCTTCTTTTACAGAATCGGTAATTTCTTTCACCGATTCAAACGGGACTCGTTTTTGAACAATGACATTTTCCATTTTTTGAGGATAAAGTTCCACCTCATTTGTGAGATCCGCTAAATCCTTATCATAAAACTTGATACTTTCGATGACTTTTAGGGCAGCAAGAATACCATCTCCCGTTGTCGAATAACGCTTAAAAACCAAGTGTCCTGAGGGTTCTCCACCAAACAACGCCCCAGAATTTCTCATGTGTTCAACAATATAACGGTCTCCTACTTGGGTACGAATAAAATTTAATCCTAACTGATTAAAATAGACTTCTAATCCAAAATTACTCATTACTGTTCCCACAACTTCACGTGTTGGTCCCAGCTCTTGATTGTCTCGTAAAAATTTTCCACAAAGACCAATTAAACGATCCCCATGAATGACACTCCCATTACCATCAACAATAGTCAGTCTATCGCCATCTCCATCTAAACAGACACCTAAGTCTGCACGATATTTTTTCACAGCGTCAGCGCAGGCCTCAGGGTGAAGGGCCCCACAACCTTGATTGATATTTGTTCCATTAGGTGTATTACCAAGAGTTATCACTTCTGCACCTAACTCTTCAAAAACAAGAGGAGCAAGTTTATATCCAGCTCCATTGGCACCATCAACGACAATTCGTAGGCCTTCTAAGCTATACTGAGGAGAAAGAGAAGCTTTGGTGTGAACGATATAACGTCCGATCACTTCGTCTAATCTTTTGGCATTACCTAGTTGATCGCCCGAGCGAATAGGAATGACTGATGGATCAAGTACCATACGTTCTAATTCAAGTTCAATTTCATCAGGCAGTTTA
>CAMCZE010000307.1 GCA_945885655.1 Bacteriovorax stolpii
TTTTTATGAATGATTATTTGAACGTTTTTTTTAGTGAGCGTGATTATGTCCCAGTCTGAGTTTGTTTCTATTAGTGAACTTTGTCCGAATATTCATGTTGAGGCAAGTTATGCCACGGTTAATAACTTCACAGGGGAAATCGTTCCTGGTTATAAGACAAAAAAAGTTTTTGTTTCAAAAGTCGCTGGAGATTTCTTAGTTCAAGTTCAGGAGATGGCCAAACAACAAGGACTATCTCTTAAAGTTTTTGATGGATACAGGCCCGCAAAGGCCGTGATTTTTTTTGAAGAGTGGGCCCGTCGTGAAGAGAACAATCATCATATTAAAAAAATCTATTATCCAAAATTCTCACGATCAGAACTTTTTGAACGTGGTTACATTGCCAAACAATCCAGCCATTCTCGTGGGAGTGCTATTGATTTAACACTTGTTGATCTCAAAGCGGATAAGGATTTAGACATGGGAACAATTTTTGATTATTTTGATGAACATTCCTGGACAAGTTCAAGTCTTATTTCTTCAAAACAAAAAGAGAACCGACTTCTACTTCAGAAAATGATGGAGAGTCATGGTTTTAAAAATTTTGAACAGGAGTGGTGGCATTATTCCTTAGAGAATGAACCATATCCGAATCAATACTTTGATTTTGATATCGGGTAGTTCAGGGACAACTAACTCCTTTTATTTGTAGAAGTTGCGACTTGATCTGACACCAATCACGCAGCTTTTTTGAAGCTGATTTTCACTTCTTCACCAAGGGCGCCAAGAACTCTGACTAGCACATCAAGAGATATTCCAAAATTATCATTTTTTAATATTTTAGTGATGCGAGCGCGAGAGGTTCCAGATAATTTAGCTATATCAGTAATAGTAAGTTCACTTTTATTAGCACTTTCAATGATTTTATTTGTGATCATGAATCGAACTTCCCATTCGATAGCATCTAAAGCAGATAGACCTAAGCTTTTAGCAAGGTCTTTAGCATTTTTATTCACGATCTTGTTACTCTTTTTCATAGCATATCCTTTAAGTTTTTCTGGCCTTGTTCGATATCTTTTAGAGGTGTTTTCTGAGTTTTCTTTTGAAAAGCATGAAAGACCAAAATCTGATCTTCTACTTTTAAAAAATAAAAAACTCGGTAGGCACCGTCTTCACCTTTAACTCTTAGTTCATGACACCCTTTACCGACAGAAGGCATTGGTTTAGAGTGAGGCATCGCTAAAGATTCTCCTTTTTGGAGTTTGAAAAGAAGGTAACCAACTTCCTTTTTAACAATATCAGGGAATCCTTGAACTTCTTTAAGTGTTTTTTTATTCCAAACAATTTTGTTCATTACAATCCTTTCAAAGTGACTGTACCATATTCGGTACAGTCACGCAAGTAGTAAATCTTCGGTCAGAAAGATCTAGTCGGTACTCATTTCAATTCCGACTTTTCCGACTGAAGTCATGAAATAGAATGAAAACAAGTTAAATATGGTGAAATGATGAGTGTTGCTAGAGAGTAGTTTTCACTAGTAAAAGCTTGAAATGCTTGTTGATTTTTTAGTCCCGAAGTTAGATCGGGTAGTTCGGGCATCACTAAGTTTAATCAGGATATTTTCCAAGTGCCATAGTTGATCTTCATAATGATATTGTTAAAAAAAAATCAGTTGGATCTTCTTTCGAGTCCGAAAGGCTTAGCAACTCAGAAACAAGCCGTCTTCCTTTCGAAAAGAAAATCTGACTTAGAGGGTGATGTTGATAAGAAAATAGCCAAAGGTATTCATTCGCCTGGTTTGCATGAAAAACCTAAAACAAGTGTTAGATCTCAAAAACAACTAACCAGCAACGCGACTCTTAATAACTTTATTAAAATCCAGTCCCGCCTCTCTTGCCTCTTCCTCAAACCAAACCGACGCATAGACTTCTTTGAATTCGCCCAACTTCTTAGCAATCTCCAAAGTCTTTTTAAGGGAAAGCTTCTTCTTCCCAGTCAAAACATTTGAGATAAAACCTTTGGTAGTTCCTAAGATTTCCGCCATCTCTTCTAGAGTCATGTCATTACTGGTTTTATACGCTCTGAACATACTCGCAACAGTAATAGGCCCCAAAATCTTTCTCATAACTTTTTCCGCTTCTTTCATAATCATCTCTCAATACTTATGTTTATCAACTTTTTCAATTTTCAAAATGATGACTTCACTATGATCATCTTCAGAGTAATAAAGCCTCCAGGCCTTATTAAGCCTCACACTTCGAAGCCCTTTTAGCTTTCCTTTTAAAGGCTCATCATGAAGACCTTTCCCACCAGTTTCTCGCATTTTATAAATACCCACTTCTTCAGCTGTTCTCATCCATTTTCTGAGTGCTTCCTGGATTTCAAAGGGAAGTCTAAAAGATTGCTTTTCTACAAATCTCGTCATCAGAACCAAAGTCTTTTTCGTTTTATACCTTTTTGGTATATTCGTCAATAGTAGTCTATAGCCTATGCAAACCGAAGGTCTAAAATGAAAACTGAATGTCTTTGATTTTTAAGGACTAAGAAAAGGTGCAGTAAAACATTTACCATTATCCTCATCTCTGAAAACAATGTCTTTGAGATGCCCTCCACCTGCCTCATTCTTCGCCTTTTGATGCGCTTTTCCGAAGTTTTTGATTTTTTTATCCCTGGATAGCGAAGGTAATAAGATGTGGAACGTAGATACCAATCATTACCTTCGAAGGAGCTGGTTAATCTACTTTGAAGCCTGTTTAAATTCAGTCGTCTCAGCATTATTAGAAAAACTTATTAAACTATTAAATCAATTAATTTAACTTTTTTTTAGTATGGGTGTACTTCTCTTTCAACTTTAAACAAAAGGATGTTCATATGAAAAAAGAAATGGGTTTAATTATGATAGCGTTTTCATTAGCGACTCAAGCCAAAGCCATGCAGATTGAATGTAAAACTACGGATTTTCCCATTAACATGGGAAGTACTCTAAGAATAAATGTCTGGGAGCCAGGAGTTTTTGGATTAGCTCAACTTTACTATCATGATGGTCAAGAAGATATTTTGAAGAAGACTTGGGCCCAGTATAATATTTCAAAGTTTACAACTAATCAGTACGGTCAAGGTGTCTATTACATGCGCTGGGGGGGAGGAAGTTCTACAAATACTTCTCGCTCCAAATCAGTCCCGAGAGTCATGGCCATGTATCCCTTTAATGGAAATAAATTAACT
>CAMCZE010000308.1 GCA_945885655.1 Bacteriovorax stolpii
AGGGTATAGATCACAATACCAATAAGAAGTGGAACCCAACCACCACTGGCAATCTTAAGTAAATTAGCTCCCCAAAAAGAAGCTTCTATAACTAAAAAGAAAGCACAGAGGAGGAATGTTGGAATCGGTTTCCATCCCCAGCTATGGCGAGCGAAAAAATAAAAAAGGATGGTCGTAATCACCATGGTTGTTGTGACGGCAATTCCATAGGCAGCGGCCAGGTTACTGGATGTTTTAAAAGTAAGAACTAAAGCGATACATGAAAGCATGAGAAGGAAGTTCACACTTTTTACATAAACTTGGCCAATCTCGTAAGCCGAAGTATGAGAGATTGTGACCCTGGGTATATACTGAAGCTGTACTGCTTGCATCGTGATTGAAAACACTCCCGTGATAAGGGCCTGAGAAGCAATAACGGTTGAAATTGTTGCCAGAAGAACGATGGGAATGAGGGCCCATTCTGGCACCATCATAAAAAAGGGATGTTTAATTGTGGCCGGGTTTTGAATAAGCATCGCTCCCTGACCGAAATAGTTGATAACCAGTGAGGGAAGTGCCACTAAAAACCATGCTAAACGAATAGGTTCTTTGCCAAAGTGACCTAAGTCGGAATAAAGGGCCTCGCCACCAGTGACGACAAGAAAAACAGAACCTAATACAATGAATCCTGCCCATGAGTTTACGACAAAAAAGTGAACGGCATGCATGGGGTTCATCGCGCCTAATATCGATGGATATTCATAAATCTTTGTCACTCCTAAAGTGGCAAGAACGATAAACCATACGAGTGTGACTGGACCAAAAATCTTACCCATCATGGAAGTTCCATGCCGCTGAATCGAAAACAAACTAATAAGAATAATGACAGTAATTGGAAGAATGTATTCTTTAAGAGCTGGGGTCACAAACTCCAGACCTTCCACTGCGGAAAGAACTGAAATTGCCGGAGTAATCATCCCGTCCCCGTAAAGAAGAGATGTTCCAAAAATTCCTAAGAGGGTCAAGATTGATAATGTTTTGGGAGATTTTTCTTTAAATGAAGAAATAAGTGCAGTCAGTGCGAGCACTCCACCTTCACCTTGATTATCGGCCCTCACGATAAAAACTAAATATTTAATAGAAACGACAATAATGAGTGACCAAAAAATAAGTGAGAGAATACCAAATACGTTAACGGGATTAATAGCTAGGTTGTGCCCATGGTGGAAGGCCTCTTTAAGTGCGTAAAGAGGACTTGTTCCAATATCGCCATATACTACACCTAATGCAGCAAGAGCTAATACGTACTTGTAATTTTTTGAATGGTCATTTTTCATAAGTTCTCTGTTTTACGACAAAATAATAAGGTTGGCCGTCATCTTAAATGCCGCAAAGGTACGCATGACATTAAAGAGAACTAGTTTCTGCAAAGAAAGGTCGTTCTTATTTTTTTTTCACAGATCACTGCAGTTTCAATCAGAGTATTCTCGGAATGGCGTATCTCCACCTTACTAGAAAACACCTCGTTTTCACGATAATCACCACAAAGTTTTTCTACTTTAAGATCTAAAACAATCTTGTCTAAAAATTTAATTTCTACGAGGTTAAGATTTAAGGTTTGAGTTTCATGACCTGTGAATTGAATGAATTTGGTGGCAGAGCTATCAACCCATTTAACGGTACTTTCAGCATTTGTGCAGCTTGTTGAATAAGTAGAGGCGGCCTGAGCAGAAACGAATATAAAAAATGACGTGATAAGTGTTAATGCTTTCATTCGAGAACCCCAAAGTCTTAAGTTAAAAATGAGGTCATTTACTACGCCTGCGCGGGGTTACCGTCAATACATACAAATCCTTTATCTGTTTAAAAAGACATAGAATGACTCAATATTCTATTTTATTTCCATTTTTTTAACAGCCTAGACCTATAAAGCTAATCGTGTTTTCATTACTGGCATATGAGTTACAAATCTTCCGCCTTCTTTCATACAGTTCTTGTGCGTTTGAGTTGGATTATTATCCGCTCACTTATTTTTACTTTAAGGTATGAATTCAAAGGTCCTTGTTTATTAAGTAAAAATAAACATAACCCAAAACCTTTTATCTTTGCCATTTGGCATGAGCATATTATTGGTTTTCTTTCTGCTCATGCCTGGACAGAGCCTGTACTAACCATGGCCTCAAAAAGTCAGGATGGAGATTTTGCGGCACATATGGCATTCAAAATGGGATATGTACCCGTTAGAGGTTCATCTCGGAAAAAGAATGTTGATAAGGGTGGGAAAGAGGCGCTGGAAGAATACTTAGAAAAACTTGCCCTTGGAATTAAGGGGGGAATTACTGTTGATGGGCCCAGGGGGCCAAGGCACGTTTGTAAAATGGGTATTGCAAAAATTGCTCAAAAAAGTGGTTGTGCCATTATCCCAGGCACATCAGTCGCTACCCGTTATTGGACCATTAATTCTTGGGACAAATTCAAAATACCAAAACCATTTTCAAAAGTTGTTATTCGTTATGGTGAACCGATTTGGGTTTCAGAAAATGCTACAGATGACGAGTTGATGGAAATTTGTAGAGTCGTAGAAAGAGAGTTAACTGCGCAAGAGATGAAGTCGTAATCTGGGCCATTCACAAGTTGTTGCAAAATTCCAAAAAAATCAGATATTCGATGCGCTTTTAGCATTGTTCTCCTTTATCTTCGTAGGTAATCAAAATTAATCTCGACGCGCCTTTGCAGATTAGGTGAAGTTTTTTATAGTCGCTCTCATGTCTTTAAAGATTGGAATTGCTCAAACGGTTAATTCAACTCACCTAGAAACGAACTATAGGTCCATTTGGGGCCAGCTTCAACACTTTGAGTCTAAATCCGTCACTAAGCTCTCTAAGAAAATCATAAACGCTTAATATCGTGGCCATTCTGGCCTCTTTTTTCTTTCACTCAATTCCTTGCTTATACGGCCCTGTGTCGATTGAATTATCCGGCCATGCGAAATGAAAAAGGGTTTGAAACCTGTTTTAATTTTTTCCGCCAAGATCAAATTCAAACAGGAATGCAAACCCTCTTATGAGCAAACTATCTCTAAAATACACTCACTCTGCCAAGACCCTAACTTCATTTTCTGGATTAAATATTTTCTCAGATCTTTTTCACAAATTCGAATTTCAGGCACTTACTTCCAAATTTCTTCCCGTCAAAAGAAGAAATTCTGGTTGGAAGTC
>CAMCZE010000309.1 GCA_945885655.1 Bacteriovorax stolpii
TCTTTTTTTGCCGTGAGAGCTTCTTTTGAAGCGGGATAATCTTCCACTAGTTTTGAAAGTGCTTCTTTGGCCTCATCTCGCTTGCCCAACTTGCGAAGGGATTTTCCAATGAAAAGAAGGCTACTTGGAGCAAGAGATGATTGTGGATACTTAGTGTAGATCTTGCTGAAATAAGTGAGGGCCTTATCATAGTTTTTTGAATAGTACTCAGTTCGTCCTAGACCGTGCATGATTTTATTCTGATCTCCAGGAGTCAAATCTTTGTGATCGATGATGTTTTGAAGTAAAGAACGAGCATCATCATACTGATTGTTTTGAACGAGCGCTAACCCTTCAGAGAGTTCTTCTTTAACGTTTTTTTTTTTATTGTTATTGTTATTGTTATTTTGAGGAGTGGTCTTTGTGTGGCCAATAGAACCTAACTGAGTCGTAACTTTTTCTAAGAATACACGTTGTTCTTTAAGTTCGTTTTGAATTTGAAGAATTTGAGAACTTTCATTTTCTTGTTGAGATTTAAGCACAGAAAGAGTTTCTTCCATTTTTTTCTGAGCATCAGGATGAGCATTTTTTTGACGGTACTCTAGTTCTTCCATGCGACCATTCATTCGGTCTAATTGAGTTTGCAGATTTCTCATCTGCTCGGCCATATCTGCCACTAAACCTTGAGAGTCGTGAACTTGTTCTGTAATTGTTTCCATGCTTTTTTCACGTCGAACTTGTTCGGCCGTTTTAATACAGCTAGTAGAAAGAGTAAGAAGAGCTAGAGAAATAATTGTTTTTTTCATGAATTCACCTTTGTGTTTATACTAACCCAAAGGGCCTGAATTTAGGAATAATTTTACTCGGCGTTGCCTTCAAGTGCTTTTTTACGGACGGCCGAATACTCAGCTTTTTCAGAATATTTTTTGGACATGACGGCATACTCTTTGGCCTTATTGAAGTATTTGCGTCGATAAGCAGATTTGGCCTTAAGGTAGTAGTCTTCGGCCTTGCGGAAGAGATTAGGGGCGTGAACATCAGCGCTGGCCTCTTTGGCGGCCATGAAAGCGGCCTGGGCAAGATTCATTTCAATTTTAGGGCGTGTGGTCGTTAAACCACACGCGCATAAAACGAAAAATAAAGAGCTAAGGAGAAAAAGTCTCAAACCTTATTTAGCAGTAACAACAAAGTTAGCGCGACGGTTTTTTGACCATGATGATTCATCTTGGCCTTCAGCAACTGGACGCTCATTTCCGTAAGAAATTGTTGTTAAGCGTTTTGCTTCAACACCAAGAGCTACTAAGTAGTCACGAACAGCTTTTGCACGACGCTCACCAAGAGCAAGATTGTACTGACGTCCACCGCGCTCATCGCAATGACCTTCAACTTGAACATCTACAGACTTGTTAGATTTAAGAAATGTAGCGTTAGACTTCATGTTGTTTTTAGCATCTGAATCTAAGTTAGAAGAATCGAGGTCAAAATGAACAGTTTTAAGTCCACCAGCACGGCCAGAATCAGAATCACCATTAAGTTCAAGTGAAAGGCCGTTATTTGAGCCATCATCAGAAGATGATCCATCTTGATTATTTTTAGGTTTTTTAGAAGCACAACCTACAGCAAGAAAACCAACCATAAGTGTTGTGAATAGAGTACGAGTAAACATAAGACTTCTCCTTTGAAGAAAAAATACGAGGTAGAGTTAATTTTTAACCTCGCCATTATGCCGAAAGTGAATGATTTTTAGAAGAGAAAACTGATTAAAATGATGTGACTTTCTTTTCAAACTTGAGTCAAGGCTTTGACGTGTGCATTTGCATATTTTGACAGTTAATGCGTGTCATATTGCGTCAAGTGACTGAAGTTTAATATAATCTAAAGAAAAAAAACTGGCATCACTATTGCTAAACTAAAGATGTGTGTGTGTAGGAGTTTAAGAAAGGATTTTTTAAGCTTCTTTTGATGCCTCTCGAAAAAAAAGCCCATCGTTCTGGTGGGCTTTTTTTTTCTCAACATTATAAAATCCCAAAAATGAAAGTCGCCATGGTTCTCATACTAATAGAAGATATTGTGTCGTAGAGAGGGTTCAATTCATAAATCCCTAAAAGTGGTGCATGTTTTAAGGGAAGATGAGCATAAAACTTCCAAAGATCCTGCAATTCGGCCAGGGCAATGCCGTTTGAATTAACCGCACTTACTCCAGGCACTTCAGAAGCTTTGAGTGCATCAGCGTCCACACTAAAAAAAACAGCACTCTCATCATCTACAGTTTTTTGAATTTTTTCAAAAAAAGCAGATCTTTTACCAGGCACATGAAGCTCATTTCTCCAGAGCACGGATTGTTCCCCCTTTTTAAGGGGTGAGAGGGTGCTCAAAGAATTAGCAAACTCATGGAGACCGATTTGAAATAAATGAAATTCACCACTGAAGTCATCAGCAAACTGACGGAAGGGAGTTCCTGAGTGAAATTCTTGGTCAGTGCGGGTATCAGCGTGGGCATCAATATTGATGACAATGATTTTTTGATATTTTTCAGAAAGCGCTTTAAGAAAAGGATAAGCGTGGTCATGTCCTCCACCAATGTGAATGAAAGTCGATGAAGAGTATTGTGAGAAAAGTGTGGAGATCTCTTTGGCCTCAAGACTTTGGGCCTGGTTAAAGTCTTTTTCTTCTTGTTCTTGAGAGGCCACTTCGTATTCAGTAAAAAAATGATTTCTAACGTGGTGGTCTTGGGCCAATTTTTTAAAAGTTGCCAACAGTGATTGAGGAGCAAAGCGTGCCCCATTTCTTCCAAAATTTCTGATAACTCCTTGATCCGAGGAGCTTTTTAAAAAAACGACAGGGTCTTGGCCCGTTTTTGGCATAAATAGTTGTGCCATGGACTCAGAAAATCTCTTTTGTGATTGAGGGTTGGCCGGCTTCGTCATAAAATAGTCTCAGTTCTAAAATTAGGTATTTCATGACGTTGTCAAACTTTCTCAAAACTGACAAGGAATCACTCAGATGGTTTCTCTTATATCCTTCGGGACATGAGGGCCCTTATTCCCTGAATCAGCTTGAGCACTTTTATAAAAATAATAAAATTGATGGGTACATCAGAGTTTGGGCCGAAGGTTTAGGAGGCCCGGTATTATTTAAGAGTCTTTTAACTGTTGAGGAAGAACCCCTGGATCTTCCGCCCTTACCAGAAGAAGAATTCTCACTTCCT
>CAMCZE010000310.1 GCA_945885655.1 Bacteriovorax stolpii
ACTTTCGAGACTGTTGAAAAACGTTCAGAACTCTATTTTGATTTTTGAAAACATTTCATTTGGCCTTTCTGAGAAAGAGTTAAAACTTCTTGGCGTTTTTTTATTAGATATAACCAAACTAAATAACACTGTTATTGTTATAGACTCCTCTCCTTGTTTCAAACACTTGGCCACTTGGAAAATGGAATTTACCAATAAAGAGATTAAAACCATTCTTCTGACTTAAAAGCTCAAGTCTTCTTCTTTAATAACCGACAAGTCTGTTAAGGTTTAAAGGAGAGTAAGTGAGTCTACTACAGCTTTTTATATGTGCTTTCATGTCACTGACATTATCGGCGGCCACATTTAAGGTTCAAAGCATTGCTGAACAAGTGCAAGAATCTGAAGGCATCATTATTGGACATTTTCTTAAGAAAAAATCAATAAAACTTGAAAGTGGTATGCTTGCAACTCAAATGATTTTTAAAATGAATAAAGAGTTTGGCCTTCAGTCAGAGCTTTTTGGACAAGACGAAGTCATTATTCATTATCCTGGAGGTCAGGTTGAAGATGAGAATGTTCGAATTGAGGGTGTTCCAGAATTCATGAGTGGTGAAAAAGTCGTACTTTTAATAAAGTCCATTGATAGTAGGTATTGGGGTCTTAATCTTGGTTTAGGGACTTTTAAGCTCATTAATTTTGGAAAAGAGACTCTTTTGATTAATACCCTTTTCCCATCTGATGTACGAGTAAGCCAAATGAGGCTGGAGGATTTTGAAAAAACCATTAAAAAAATCAAAGGTCACAATCTTAAGGTTGTGGATATACCATATGAACCCATCCCTGAACTGGATCGTATGCCAGCATCAGTTGTAGAGGGAAAAAACCGTACTCTTGCTTCGAAAGTGGAAGAAAGAGAAAATAGTTCAAACATGCCGAGTTTAAGTACTTTTTGGCTTGTTGTCACATTTGCTTTACTGGGTGGTCTTTTTAGATTTTTTAGACAACACAGATCAAAGTGACCTAAACGCATTCAATGGATTGAAATGCATTTTTTATTCGGACTATACCTATTCTATGGTTTGGCTTTTGCTCATCAATCGTCACTAACCTCGCAAGGGTCTCCTTTCTTCTGGGCATCATCATCCATTCCGATACATTTAGATTTAACAACATCCGATATGAGTACAGGAACCGCACAGTCTATTGTTCAGAACTCTATTAATCAATGGAACTCAGCTTCTGGCACAAGTATCTTTTCTACCTCGGTTACTGATAATACGATTCAGTTTACTAACAATTTTAGTGCCTATGGTTCAGCAGTAATTGGAATAACTGAAATCAGTTATGATTCTGATGGAGAAATAAAAAAAGCAAATATTTTTCTTAATGATAATTATTTGTTTAAGAGCACCTCAGGACATTATTCAGGGAACTCGGTTTTTCTAGGCGATGTAGTTAGTCATGAGTTAGGACATTTTTTAGGTCTATCTCACTCTGAGGTTTTAGATTCAACAATGTTCTATTCCGCCTTTTCGGGACAGAATACGTTGTCGTTAGATGATAAGGCCGCAGTTATTAGTAAATATGGCCCTATCTCTGGCACGATTTATGGTTACATAAAAGGTGGCCGAAACGTAGGAGTGATTGGCTCACATGTTCAGGCCATCTCCCGAAATACGGGAGAGTCTGTGTCAACGATATCTCTAGAGGGTGGGTATTTTGAGATTAAGGGACTACCGCTCAATGATACTTATTATCTTTATAATTCACCGATAAAAAATTTAAGTTCTCTCCCTGCTCATTTTGGAAACGTACAAAACTCTTTTTGTCCGGGTGCTTATGTTGGTTCATTTTTTAATTCGTGTGATAAAGAAAATGAAGGATTTCCGAACGGTATTACTCTTACGCCAACAGCGAGCTCTCTATATGTGGGAACAGTCACAATTAATTGTAGTCTTAAGGCCAACGAAGAATATGGGTTACAAAAATTAATTTCAACATTTGATCCCATTACACTTGTTTCAACATTTGATCCTATTAAGATTATAGATTTTTCAAGTGTTAATCCCAAATACGAACAAGCTTTTGTAGGTTATTTCCCCACTTCACTTACAGGAACAAGCGCCCCTGATATTTTCGAAGTTGATTTAACTGAATTTAATCAATTAACAACTAACGCAAAACAATTAAAGGTAAGTTTAGTTTCACAAAACTTGGGCACTCAATTGGGGTATAGTTTAAAAATAAAACAAAATGGAAACTACATTGCAAGTGCGGATAGGACGATGGAATATTCTCTTGTCACACAAACCTATGAAGTAGACATAGAAAGTTATTTACCATTGAGTTCAATTCCAGCTCAAAATATTTTTCAAATTGAAGTTAGAGGAAGCAAATTGATAAGCTCGGTTCTCGAGGCCACTTTTCCTTCTTTTAGCACGTTCACAAACTCCAATCAGTCACCATATCTCCTGATAACTGGCATCACTGAGTTTTTGGGTGCTAGTTATACCCCTCTTTTAAATACTCAACAGCTTTTGTCTGATAATGCATCTTGTTTAGATGCCCCATTTACATATCCCGTAACAAAAGCTCAAGTAACCGAGGAATCAAGCTCAAAATCTACTGACGCAGGAGTAGGTTGTGGGACAGTCGAGCCCCCATCTCAAGGTGGTGGGAATGGGCCAACCTTCTATATTATGACACTGGGCTTTTTTCTAGCAGTTTTAGGAACCCGCACCTTTAAAAGAGCTAAGAATTTTTTGTCTTAGCCTTCCCTTTTGTCTAAAATAATCAAGTAGAAATCTTTCTTCAGGAGTCTTCATGATAATGCGTTATTTTTTTCTTTCATTATTCCTAACATTGCCTGTAATGGCACAGAACCTTATGGAAGAAAGAATTTGGAAAGTTGCTCCGAGAAAAAAATCTATTTTTTTAGATTCAGGTGTATTTCATCATAACTCTGCATTAAAAAATGCTATTGTTAAATCCGTAAGAAGTTCTTCGGTTCCAGGTAGAGGATATGAACGCTTGGTGATTGATTTTAATACCAACAGCATTCCAAAAGTGTATGGACATATTTCTCCACTTAAGAAAAAGATTTCTGTTGATCTTTTTGAGACGACTGTTTCAACGGACCAACCTCAAATTAAAAGTTCAAAAACAATCAAAGCTTTGGATTTTATCAGCGTAGACGGAAAGAC
>CAMCZE010000311.1 GCA_945885655.1 Bacteriovorax stolpii
CCACTCTTTATTTTTAATGGAAGAAGTACTCGGGAACAAAATAATGGAGTCGCTTATATTGTGATTTTTCGTTTTAATGTGGATGGAAGAGTACATGAATCATTTAAAAGAATCATTGCCACAACTCGTGCGATAAAAAATGTGAATCCTGTGATTAATTCCGTTAATCTTAATGGTGTGGCCGTAGTTTCTACTAAACCTCGAAAGGGTGAAAAGTTTCTGCTTGATGCAAATGCCCCTGAGACCTATTCTTATGTAGAAGTAGATGACACTCAGGTTAGTCGTTCGGAAGCACTAAAAGTCGCGTGGTTTGTGAGTCAAGGAAAGTTTGATAAAGCAAAATCTGATGCTGGTGAAGAAGTAGAATTTACGGAAGATCCTCCTGGCGATGTCATGCTCCTTTTAAGTGTTTTAAGAGACGATCGAGGTGGTATTTCTATCCAACGGAAAATTTTAAACAATTAAGGATTGATATGGATATTTTTAAAGCTTTTCCTATCTCTCTTAGAATGATTTTTAAAGATCCTATCAACTTGATGTTGACTCTTATTCCAACAGGAATCGCTCTCTCGTTATATGTATTTATCATGGTTTCAATTTTTAAAAATTCTGATTACCTGGGTCTCATGATCAGAGATTGGTTACCTGAGCCAAGTCATGCGGGTTGGATAGGTAAGGTATTAACTACATTGTTGATCCTTTTTGTTTTTCTTCTCATGAGCTGGACCTTTGTGGTTGTGGTGGGTATTATTGCGGCCCCATTTAACAGTATGCTTAGTTCAAGAATTGAAAATAAGCTTTGCCGGAAAATTGTTTCAACAGATAAGGGGCAAACCCTTAACGAAGTCTTTAAAGGACTTACTCAAACATTTAAGAATGAACTCAAAAAGCTCCTTTTTATCGGTATCTTGGCCCTGGTGGCCTTTCTTTTAAACATTTTTCCTCTATTTTATCCACTGGGAATGTTTCTAGTCGCCACACTTCTTTCAATTCAATTTATTGATTATTCATGGTCCAGGCATAACCTTTCTTTTTCGTCCTGCTTGGGTGATGTGTTAAAAAATGTCATTCCCTATTCTTTTTCAGGATTTTTCTTTCTCTTACTAGTAACTGTGCCGATAATAAATGCATTGGTTCCAGCACTAGCAACAAGTTATTTTACGGTATTATGGTTGTATCGACAGAAAAAAATATTGGAAGTGATACCACAGTCTTAAATCCAGAGGACGTGAAGGTCATTGCCATCAAGCTACCCTTTGATCTTCAAGAGCGCATTCTTGCGTTTCCTTTTCTACATGCTCTTCATGATAGATATCCTGATGCGGAAATTCACTTTATTACTCCTAAAAAAGAAATCGAAGTCTTGAACCTTTTACCCTTTAAGGCCTATTACCATGAGTTTGATGAAGACGAGATCCTTACCGTCTTCGATGTTCATCGTTATTGCGCTTATGCAAAGATTTTTAACGTGGATCTTTTCGTATCTCTTACAAATTCATTCGCTGATGCTTGTTTGGGTTTGGGTCTTCGGGCTAAAAAGCGTTTAGGTTTTTCAGATAACTGGAAAACATTGGTACTCACTCAAAAGATTAATCGTCCAATTGGCCATCATATAACAGAAGATTTTTTTGCTCTCTATAAAGAACACATAGGTGGAGAGGTTGATACAAAACTTAAGGTCATGTCCCGTGAGCTAAGTCCAATCGTGCCAGAATGGGATTCCATCCCTTATATTGCAATTAACTTAGCACCATTAAGAAATGGCCTAGTAGAAACTGAGTGGATTGAGCTTTTTTCACATTTTGAAAATCAAAGAATTGTATTGTTTGCTTCAGATGAGCAGATAAAGTTTTTATCTCAAGCAGACGTTTTTTTAGCAAAACTTAACAAAAAGAACGTCTACGTTGTTTTTAAATATCCCACCTGGATTGAGCTTGCCCGCATGCTTGCTTTTGCTCGGGGAGTAATTTCCTTTAGTGGGCCCGTGACTTCATATTCTTGTTACACTGGAACAAAAACCCTGATCCTCTATGATCGCGAGGATCCACAGAGATTTGGACCTTTTTATTTTTTGGCCGATATGATGATTTTAAGTGTTACTGATTCTGGATCTAACAGCGCTCAGACAACTTCTGGCACGGTGATTCAGCCGAAAATTTCTTTTGATATGTCTCAGGTTTATGAAAAAGCGGTAGACTTTTTTAGATTAAAATAAGAGCTCCGCGATTTGCGAAGCTCTTAGGATTTAGATCTTATTGGAAACTGGCCAATACTTCATTTAATGATGCTAATTTATCTTGAAACCCCTTGGACTTTTCTCTTACTTCAGCAACGACACTCTCAGGCGCACTTTGCATAAAATTATCATTCCCAAGTTTTGCTTCAACTTTTTTGTACTCATTCTGAGTCTTTTCAATGTCTTTTTTAATGCGATTCACTTGATCATTGATGTCAATGAGACCTTCAAGAGGAACAAATATTTCCGTATGAGAAGTTACAAAAGAAGCAGACTTTTTTGGACGTTCAACGGTTTTATTTTTAATCGTTCCGGATTTTACATTGGCCAGATCTTTGAGGAAAAAGCGTGATTCGTAGATAAATTTTGCTAATTTTTTATCATCGGTGAAAAGGCGAGCGTCAATTTCATCTTTGGGTTTTAAATTCACTGCTGAACGGATATTTCGTACACCAGTTGTAACCTCAATAAATTTATTCATCATGATTTGAACATCTGAATTCTCGAGGCTTGGATCAAACTCAACGTATTCTTGATTAATGAGAAGTGATTTTTCCTCATCAAGATAGCTCCAAATTTCTTCCGTTAAAAATGGAACGATAGGATGGAGAAGAATAACGATCTTTTTGAAGCAATACTTAAGCATAGTAGCGCGTATGACTTTTGCTTTTTCATCTTCACCATAGAGAATGTTTTTTGAAAGTTCAATGTACCAAGAGCAGAACTTCTCATATACGAATTGATAAATCTCCGAGCAAGCGTCATCAAAACGGTAGACGTCCATGGCCTTATTCATGCTTGCTGCGGCAGTGTTAAGTTCGGCCAAGATCCACTTATCATGAAGGTGCCACTCTGATTTTAAAGGGAGTTTGTCATGGGCCTTTTGAAGGGAGGGATGGATGAATCTGAAAGCGTTCCAGATTTTATTC
>CAMCZE010000312.1 GCA_945885655.1 Bacteriovorax stolpii
TTTGAGTTTCGTGGTAGAATACTCAAGTACTGAAGGAAATCTAAAGTTTTTCGAACAAAGGGCGATAAGCACTAGGTATCCTTCAAGGGGGAATTATGAAAAACAAGATTTTAGCCTATATTAAGGACGAGACTGGGCAAACGTCTACAGAGTACATTTTACTCGTAGCGGTTGTGGCCACGATCGTTCTTAAGTTTAAGGGCGCAATTACCACAAAACTTTTTGGTGCTGCAGGTGACGGAAGCGGGGGGATCCTCGGGACTGTGCTTGATGAAAGCAAATTTAGTGGCTTTAATGAATAGTAGGCTTCTAGTCAGTCTCTAGAAGCTTTACGGTTATTTAGCCCGGCGCTATCATACTAAGATGATGGACAATAAGAAATGTGGTCAAGCTACAGTCGAGTATATTTTTATACTAGCATTCGCCGTGATTCTCGGCTTCAAGGTTACGACACTTTTTTCAGATTTTTTTCGTAATTCCATGGGCCGAGTGGGCCAAACACTTTCCTCACATCTTACGGTTGGTATTTGTTCTCAAAATTGTTTTTTTGAAGCTTACAGCAACAGTGCTGCTGAGGAGCTATGAAGATTTTTCTCTTCACACTTTTATTAGTAGAACTCCTCTTTGTTGCAAGAATCGATATTAAAACCCACAAGATCTCTAATTATTGGTCTCTATTGAATGTCATCATTGCCATTTTATTTTATCTTACGGTCAAAGACATTTATCTTTGGAGTTGGGAGGTTCTTCTTTTTCCTGTGGGATTTATCGTCGTGGGATTTGTTTTTTTTCTTATGGGGATCATGGGTGCAGGAGATAGCAAGTATCTCTCTTCTTTGTTTTTTGTTTTGCCACTTGAAATGCATTTAAGCTTTTTTGAAAAACTACTTTTAAGTACCGTTATTGTGGGTTTGATTATGCTTTTGATCAAAACAATTCCGAACTTTTATAAACTGAGAACGTATCTATTAACGAGATACTGGAAGGGTATAAGGGAGATCTTAAAATCACGGATAAGTTACGCGCCAGTCATTCTTTTGGCCTGGATCATTTTAGGAGTAGAACAATGGTTCTAAAAAATGAAAAAGGTCAAACCATGGTGGAGTATATGTTACTTCTTACTGTGGCAATTTCTTTAGTTGTAACATTTTTTCGAAGTGATACTTTTAAAAGATTTTTTGGTGAAAGTGGATCTCTAGGTATAGCGATTAAAACAGAAACCGAAATTGGCTATCGACATGCATTCATGAAGGCGGGTTTCAACGACACTCAAGGACGGGAGCAAAGAGATGGATCAAGTCATCCTTCATATTCAAACCCGGATGGTTCGGGCTCAAGATTTTTTGGTGCGAGACTGCCTTATGAATAAAAAAAATAATCAAAATGGCCAATCAACGATTGAGTTTATTTTTGCTTTTGCATTCTGTGTGAGTATTGTTCTTGTTATTTTTAATTCTGCCATGAACTATACCACAGGGTATCTCATTCATTATGGAACCTTCATGGCCAGTCGAACTTTTTTAACGAGTGAGCTTTATGCAGGGGTTGAAGGCAGTCAGCTCACGGCAATAGAAAAGGGTGTTGAAGAAGCGACGGCCGTGTTTAATACGTATAGATTAGACATTTTTGATGTCAAAAATTTAGTATTTAAAATCAATAAACCAACAGCAAATACATCAAGTGCTGATTATCTAACTGTAGGTGCATTGACATTATTTGAGGCAAATATAGATGCTGTGGGGCAAGTGGCAGGTCAAAAAAAATTAGAACTTGTATCAGAATCATTTTTAGGAAAAGAACCAGTGAGAACAGAATGTGCGGCCAGAACATGTTTTGCCATTACCTCTAGCAGTGATTGTGGCGCAGGTAATT
Organism: Bacteriovorax stolpii; assembly: GCA_945885655.1. Lineage (GTDB taxonomy): Bacteria > Bdellovibrionota > Bacteriovoracia > Bacteriovoracales > Bacteriovoracaceae > Peredibacter. Next base: position 1,873 of record CAMCZE010000312.1, read on the forward strand.
TAGATATTACTTTATTTGATGATGGATGTTGATCTTGAAACGAAAAGATGAAAAAAATCAGTCTGGTCAGGCGTTAATTGAGTTAATCATCTTTTTACCATTGATGTTTATCCTCTATTCTTTAATTAGTGGTTTTGCCAACGCCATCAATGGATCTATCAATCAACAGAAAATTACTCGAGGGTTTTATTTTTATCGTCTTAACAATAATTCAACCATGCCTAAACCAGATGGTCGTGATGTGCATCAAGGCTGGAGAACATTCGGTATGTACCTTTTTGGTTGGGCAGAGAGTTTACCAGATGATGTTCCAGTTCTAACTTGTTACCGTATAAGTATTCCATTGGCCGGAAACAACCAGGATGAAGACACCTGTGAGGCACGTCCAAAAAATGGCAACTCCCAGTTCATTCGAGTTGGAACGGTTTTTGGATTATGTGGGGCGACTTATGTGTCTGCCGGAAATCTTGCCACCCCATTACCAGATGTTGCAGGGGCCACCTTTCAACAGGTAGTTGACGTTCAAAGTTGTCTACTCACTCAATAGGTAAAAAGCTCTTTTTCCTCTATTAAATTCAAAATCTGATATTATTAAGTCATTAGAACTCCATTCAAAGTTTAGGATGAACTATGAATAGCCGCGCTTTTACTACCAGCCTGATCCTCGCCGGAATTGCTGTTTTTATGGTGTACTCATACATATCAACACGTGAATCTGAGCTGATCAGTGAGTACGGGAATACAACCCCTGTGGTGTTTGCACGTGAAGATATTAAAGAACTCGAAATCATCGACGACAGAAAAGTATACCTTAAAAACGTTCCTAAAAACTTTCAAATGCCCGGTCACTTTTCAAGGGTAGAAGATTTATATAATACAATTGCATCAGTTCCGATAAAAAAAGATGAGCAGATAACCGTCCCACGCGTGACATATCCAGGGGCGCAATCAGGTTTATCAAGACAAATATCCATAGGGAAAAGAGCTTTATCTATTCAGGTAACTGAAGGACAGGCAGTTAGCCGACTTTTAAAACCTGGTGATCGTGTAGATATTTTGGCCCTTGTGGATTATGCTTCTGGTAAAAAAGAAAAAATCAAAGTGAAAACGTTCTTACAAGATGTGCTTGTGCTCTCAACTGGACTTTATGTGACAAACTCGGTTCCGCTTGTAGGAATGAAAAGTGACAGCGAAGTTAGACAGGTTAAACTTAACACATACACCAATTATAATACGATTACCGTGGAATTAACTCCTTTTGAAGTT
>CAMCZE010000313.1 GCA_945885655.1 Bacteriovorax stolpii
GGTGCTCAATTTCACCCGAATAAACAATGGTTACCGTTTCAAAACCACGATGAGGATGTTCACCTACTCCACGGATATGAGTAGAAGGTTCAAACGTCACTGGGCCAGCATAATCCATAAGAAGAAATGGAGACATCTCTTGAGCGCGAAGGAGATTCATTTACCTTAACGGCCCATTCAGATTCAAAAATTCTTTTTTTAGGTGGGGAACCGATTCATGAACCTATCATAGGGTACGGCCCTTTTGTCATGAACACAGAAAAAGAAATCAGACAGGCCTTTTTAGATTTTGAACAAGGCAAGATGGGTAGAATTTCTCGTTGATGAATAGTGGTTAACTTAAGACAAAGTTAATTTTTTTGGCGAGTGTTGTACTTTGATTATTTTTCTACAAGAATTAATCTCAGACGGATTAACTTTTAAGGAGAATGATATGATTGAGAAAAAAAACAGTAACAAAAAAATGCAACCTAAAGTTCTTACTTCAGAAACCATCACAATGGAAAATAGTAAGACCCCAAAAAATGAAATGAAAAAAATGCCTTCTGCGCCTAAGACTGCCACTAAATCGAGTGTTACTTCTCGCGCTGTAGTGACTAAAAAAAATGCCGCTACTAAAACGAGGGGTTCTAAGATGGTCAGTCCTAAAAAAGCATTAGTTCAAACAAAAACGATCACTAAAAATAGAACTGCTTAGTAGTCAGCAATCCAGCTTGAGTTTATTTCAAGCTGGATTGTAATTTTCGACGAATCATCTTACAGGAAATTCCACTTAAGCTGACGGTCTCCATTTTCTTAAAAGAAGTGCATTCATAATGACACTTACTGAACTCATGGCCATGGCAAGTCCGGCCAACATGGGATTAAGATATCCAAATGCCGCCAATGGAATACCAATGACATTATAAAAAAAGGCCCAAAAAAGGTTTTGTTTGATTTTAGAAAATGTTTTTCTAGAAAGATCGATAGCATCAGGAATCAGAAGAGGATTACTGCGAATAAGAGTTATGCCAGCAGAGTGCATGGCCACATCTGTTCCTGAACCCATGGCAATTCCAACATCGGCAAGAAGAAGAGAAGGGGCATCGTTGATGCCATCACCTATCATGGCCGTTATCTCTCCTTGTTTTTTATAGTTTTGAATAATATTTGCTTTATCCTGAGGGAAAATTTCTGCAAAAAAATCATCAATGCCGGCCTCCTTTGCAATCTCGGCAGCACAGCCTTGATTATCACCAGTGAGCATGATGGATTTAATTCCTAGGTTTTTCAGTTTTTGAATTGATGCAAATGATTCATTTTTAATCTGATCTTTGAATGAAACCATTGCTAAAAGTTTTGAGTCCTGAATTAAAAAAGACATTGTTTCCCCTAAGGCCTCATGTTTTTTAATGAGCTCATTATAAATGAGGGAGGTTAGATTTTTTTTACTGGCCAGTAAATATTTTGTGCCATTGATGGTGCCTTCAATCCCCATCCCTATGATGGCCTTGACCTCAGAGCTTTTTTGCATGACAACTTTTTGTTCTTCTGCTTTTTTTAATATGGCCCTGGCCAGAGGATGCTCACTTCCTTTTTGTAAAGAGGCCATGATACTTAGAGCTTGTGATTCATCAATCTCAAAGGTCATGATCGTCTTAACTTCAGGAAAACCTTTTGTGAGAGTTCCTGTTTTATCAAAGGCCACAAGTGTGACAGCATGGAGAATTTCCAAAGCTTCAGCATCTTTTATCAGAATTCCTGCTTTGGCGGCCACACCTGTGCTAACCATGACGGACGCAGGGGTTGCAAGTCCCAAAGCACAGGGACAAGCAATGACTAAAACAGTGACAGCACGTAAAATCGCTACTTCCATATTTCCATAAACTAAAAATGTGATGATGAAGGTTAAAATCGCGATCACAAAAACCACTGGTACAAAATAGGAACTTATTTTATCCACTAAACGTTGGATAGGGGCCTTAATCCCTTGTGCATCTTCCACCATTTTAATCATACGAGACAGCATGGTACTTGATCCAACGGCATTTATTTTTATAAGGAGCAGGCCCTCCCCATTGATGGATCCTCCCATGACTTTATCAGAAGGAACTTTTTCTTTTGTGACACTTTCTCCTGTAAGGTGGGCCTCATTGATATGAGAGCTTCCTTCTTGAATGATACCATCACCTGCGATAATTTCCCCTGGGCCTACAATCAAAAGATCTCCCACTTTTAGATCTGAAGGAGAAATTTCTTTTTCTCCATTTTCAGTTTGGATGCGAGCTGATTCAGGGTTCAATTTATGTAAGGCCTCTAATGCCTTTGAGGTTTCTTTTCTGGCCTTGTCTTCTAGATATTTCCCTAAAAGAACTAACGTTATCACCACGGCGCTACTCTCAAAATAGAGATGATGGTTATGTCCAGTTAAGAGGAGATATAAACTCAATCCATAGGCCGCCGTTGTTCCCACAGCAACTAAAAGTTCCATGTTTCCACTACGAGCTTTGAGTGCCCCCCATGCAGAACGATAAAATCTAAAACCAATAATAAATTGAATGGGTGTCGCCAAGATCAATTGTATCCAGGGAGATATAAAAGATATGTACATGGATAAAAAAAGAGGCAAAGTTAAAATGGAAGAAATAATAATCAGAGTTAAAGAATGTTCTTTTTGTTTTTTGAATACAAAACTTGATTCGTAACCAGCATTTTTTATAAGGCCTATGATTTCTGTTTTTGAGATTTTTTGTTCATCAAAAACAATGTGTGCCTTTTCGGTTATGAGATTTACAGAAGCCTTCTGAACGCCCGCATTCTTTTGAAGTGCTTTTTCAACTCTTCCCACACAGGAAGCGCAGCTCATGCCTGAAATATGGAGATCAATGCTATTTTTCATTTTGTTGCCTTTATTTTAATTTATTTAAACCCTCCCACTGTGGGAAGGTCAAGGGTGCGAGCTCTACTCTTCTGAACAGGGCTTACGCATCTAAATCTATCCCAATTCTAGCGGCTTACCTTGATCCACTTCGGAAATAGAGTGAAATTTAAAAGAAAATGGAGCCGAAGTGGGCCCTTGAAAAGCTTCGCTTTTCTGCAGGTATTATTAAGGCCAGGGAGAAAACTCTCAGAGTTTTCTCCCTG
>CAMCZE010000314.1 GCA_945885655.1 Bacteriovorax stolpii
TTTTATCGTCGGAGTAGAACACTTACTTATCGGCCGTCTTTGTAACAAATTTTGCCCTAAGCGCTCGAACTGAACCATCATCATCCGAAACAATCCAGTAGTCACCGGCCACCGTTACGTCTGCGTATGTCTTTTTCCATTCCCCTTGCTCTTTAGTAGGCCTCCAATGCATCAACACCTTACCATCATTGGGATCCAGCACATAAAGACCATTGGTCATGGATGGATAGATCACCACATTCCCCCTGGGATCATAACTAGCTCCTGCCAAAGAGGTTGTGTCTTTTAACTTCGCATCAAAGCACCACAGATTTGTTTTTGATTGCAAATCAAAGCGACACACCAAACCGTGAATAGAAGTATATAGGATGGAATTATCGAGAACTTTTGGAGTTGATGCCAGTGGATCTGTTGTATTCATCGCTATGGTGTGAGCACCTGATTTTCGATCAAAACAAGAAATATGCCCACGCTCAGTTGGGAAATAAATTTCGCCGGCGATATAACAAACATTTTCACCAATGGCCACAGGACGCATCCAGCTTGAAGCTGCTAGCTCACGTTGCCATAAAATTTTTCCGGTTTTAAAATCAAGAGCAGCAGCAAAACATTTATTTTTTTTGTCGTCATTTTTTTCCCGACCTGTGCCAATAAAAACTGTTCCCTGATCAACTAAAATGCCGGCATCCATATGGCCAAGGTTAACCTTCCACTTTCCTTTCATGCTCTCGGGATCAATAGCGTGGAGTCCATCTTCTCCCCCTACCGCAAACAATGTGCTCTCACCTTCAAAACTACCCATGACCGCCTGGGCCTCTGTATGGCCCAATGTTTGATAGCTTCCCTGAAAATCGCCAGAAGCTAAATCAAAACGATAGATGCGGGCGTGATGAGTGTCATGAAGCCCTTCTCCTATATAAATTGAATTATTCCAAAGTGTAAGTTCAGAAGATGCGGGAGTACCAATATAAAATGACCGGATTTCATTACCGGTGGTTAGTTCAAGTTCTCTAACAATACCAAAATCGTTTCCAGAAAATACCCGTCCATTAGTCACAACAGCAGCACGAAAAGAGCCTTTTCCTGTATGAACACGCCAAACTTGTTCCAATCCTTCAGGAATATCGGCTTGGACCTTATTGGATGTGAATAGGACTCCAACGGTGGGAACATCGTCATAAAGAATATCCGATTTTCTGGCACGCTCTTTACTTTCACCTTCAATGGTACTTATCAGCCTAGGATAATTGGCCCACCACTTCCAACAATACATCCCTCCAAAAATAAGAGCATTGAGTACAAAAGCACTAGCAAGAACTTTTGGTTTTAATAAAACTTCTAATAATTTCTTAGGCCCTTCTAACTTAAGTTGAATACCAAATAGGCCGGCAATAAAAGTGGCAACAACTGAAAACCCAACACTCACCAAAGTGAGTGGGATCATTACCGTTGGTAAAATCATCGGGACCAATTCATTAGTTGTTGTCATTTTTCACACCTCCGTTGTGGCCATCAAGCCAAATTCGGTCTCCGGTTTTTAAAATCTGTGTCGCTCGAGGGAGATTGATACTTGGCAGTCCCAATTCTCTTGCTAAAATAGCACAATGACTCAACACTCCTCCTCTTTCAACAATGACTCCACGTGAACGTGTAAAGAGAGCTGTCCAACCAGGATCAGTTGCGGGGGCCACTAAGATTGCATCAAGAGGCCAGTCAGAAAGATCCACTTCTGATGGATCATTGACTACACGAACGGTTCCCTTAACAACCCCATGACTTAAAGAAATTCCCCGAAGTGAGCTACTACTTATATCGATCTTATTAAGGCAGAGAGCGACTTCTTGTTTTTTAAGTACATCTGGAAGATAAATTCCTTTGTATGCATCTAACTCTTCTTTCCGTCTTGAGATTTTTTTCTTAATCGATTCAAGAACACCTTTGCCACTTGCAAGTTCTTCTACTTCTTCTATTGTTAAATGAAAGATGTCCTGGCCTAGACCCAATCGTCTGCCAAGCTCAAGGCTAATGTAACGAATATGAGCATAGGGACGCAAGATTTCCATTTTCCACTGCTCGCGCAGTTCTAATAATTCTTTTAAAAAACGCCATTCTTCAACTAAGACAGAATCTTTAAAAGTTTTAAGTGCATGAATTTCTGCCTCAACATCCAAATCGGAATGAACGACGGCTTCTTTAGATTTGCCATAACCAAAGGCCGAATCCCCTAATTCTTCCCACCGCGGATGAGATAAATCCAATTCTCCTGGACCACGATGCCCGAATCGTGAGAAAAAAAACTCTCGTTTAAGGGGCTCTTCCATAGCGCGTGAAAAGTAACGATTCATTTCAAAAGTTGCAGTCTTTAGGCCAGCACCCATCCAGCGCTGTAAGTATTCCTCTACCTTATCTTTACCAACAACACTTGATAAAACAGCACGTAGACTCTGATGAGTCGCTTCAATTAAAACCACTAAGTTTAAAGGCCACTTCAAACTAACTCGCGAGAAGTTAGCGACTTCTTTTTGCCAAATATTTAAAAGATCCTCTTCTTTCCAAGAAACATAAAATGAACCGTTCTGAGGACGCTGCATTTTATGTTTAAATTCAACTAATTCTTTCCGAGATTTTTCAATCCAGTTACGGCGATTCGTGGACATGTTCCAACCTACACTCACCATGCGCCACAGACTCTTAGGCGTATTCAAAATACCGCTAGCACTGACTCTATACCATTCGAATTTCAGATGGGGCCGTGGAGAAGGTTCAATACGATATGGGATAGGCCCAAAATATAAGGGAACCATTTTAGACATGTTGATAAAGGCACGCCCAAACAACCGATCCATAATAGACTCATGTGGAGAATAAGACTTATCCGTAAATCCGAGATAACCTAATTCATGAAGTGAATCATCAAAGGCCCCTCCAGGAGCAAAGGCACGCTTCCATACTTCAAAAGTTAATCGACTAGGCCGACCAGTCCATTCTGCAAAAGTTTGCCCATCCCACCAAGTCTTTTCAGGATAAGTTTTTTTAATCCTATCAAGTTCTGCTTGTATATACGTATTCTGTTTTGTTTCAGATCGAGCAGAAGTAATAGGTCTTGCCTGCAAGAGATAAACA
>CAMCZE010000315.1 GCA_945885655.1 Bacteriovorax stolpii
CAAAGAGCTCAGGTGTTGTTACTCTTTAAAAGCAACGACTGTTTGCTGATTCAGTAAAGATCAGAACTAGTACCGGTACTAACTTATCGGAGACGCACGTGGGACTCTTTACTGGAAGGTTCTTCGGACGTGGGTTCGATTCCCACCACCTCCACCATCGGATTTCTTAAAAACCGCCCACAACTGGGCGGTTTTTTTTAAACATCTTTAAATTCCGCGACTTAATTACAATCACTTGGCGATTTTCGTTTGATCACAAACCTGTCTGGAGTTGTACCCAACTGTCTCCATGTGGCTATTTGTGGCTATTATGAAAATCACGCTTCGAACCCTTGGACTATTTCGCGTAGTTTGAACCCCACAAAACGCACTTAAGTCTTCGAATCGATTCACCTACTTTGCGTATCAAAAAGAGCACTTTAACCCTAATTTCCTAGGAGGAAGTGCATGCAAATGAAAAAGGTAAAACGAAGAAGATCAGACACCAAGGTGATGTCGAAAGAGGGAAGACTCCTGAAGTTTTTAAGAGAGTCACGAAGTCTTTCTATGAGGCAAGCGGGACGTTTAATTGGAAAGTCTGACGCAATTATTAACCACGCAGAGAACGGAAGATTAGATTTAACACCGCAATTAATTCTCCAGCTCCTTCAGGTTTACGGCTACACCTATGAGCAATTTGAAAAAATGCTCAGTTCAGAATTTTCTGTTCCTCAGCACACATTATCTGAATGTATCGAGATTTTAAAACGTCTTGAGCCCAGCAAATTAAAAACCATCAAAAACATTCTGGAGTCATTCTAATGATTAAATATGATGAAAAGAAAAAATCTTATCGGGTGAGTTACAGTCGAAGACATCCTGTCACAAAGGAGGCTGCAAGCCTTACGAGGACAGGAATTAAAACTATGGAGGAGGCGAAGAAAACATATAATGAACTTATTATTCAGCTGGAAAAGAAATTTAGCCGTTCACAATACCCTTTATGGCCCGAGATTGTGGAGAGGTTTATTGAGTATTTTAAAAATCGAGGAATTGCCAATAATACGGTTTATAACTATCAAACTGGTCTTTATGCTCACACTCTTAAAAGGTGGGGAAAGAAGCAGATAAATGAAATTACGACTTCTGATATTAGGGAGCTTGTTCTAGATCATTTGGCCGATATGTCAGAGTCATCTCGAAAGAACGTTCTTAAATATATTAGGGCCGCATTTACTTATGCGGTGGACGCAGGGATTGTTTTAAGAGATCCAACCCCTAAGTTGAAATTCAAGAAGAATCTTAAAATTAAGACAGTACTTAAAGAAAAAGAGATTTCCTATTTATTAAAAATGGCCAGGGAGAGAAATCATCCCTGGTTTCCTATTTGGGCATTGGCCTGTTACACGGGACTTAGAAATGGAGAGTTGTATGCTCTTAAATGGGAACGTGTTGATCTTCAAAAAAGGATCATGATTATTTCATTATCTTGGAACGCGAGAAATGGATTTAAAGATACAAAATCAGGGGATGACCGCGTTGTTGAAATAGCTGAAAGCCTAATGCCGTTAATTAAGAAGCTTTACCAAAATAAAGAGAATGAGTTTGTTCTTCCACGGTTTGAGGCCTGGGATAAAAATGAGCAGGCAAGAGTTCTTAAAGCATTCTTAGAAGTCATAGATTTGCCTTTGGTTCGTTTTCATGATCTTCGAGCCTCATGGGCAACAGTTATGCTTTCAAAAGGTGTTGAGCCTATTAAAGTTATGTCGATGGGGGGATGGAGAGATCTCAAGACAATGCAAATTTATATTAGGAAGTCAGGGATAAATATTCAGGGGATTACGAGTCATTTAAATTTTCTTTCGGGAGAAGGTGTATGAAGAAACCTGAAGATAAAAATAATGAGAAAATACGTTATATCGACTATTCTTGTAAAAATGATGAAACACTTCTCCTTGTTGCAAATCTACTTGTACAAACCGGTAAGGCACTTGAGTCAGATGATGTAAGGAGAATAGGAGATTTAATTAGGGATTATATGAATGAAAAGATTCTTATAGATCATTATTTCTGGGGGAGATCTCTTCGATTATGCAGCTACTCAGACTCTGAAATAAAGTTAAGGGGTAGAGTTCTAAGATCAGGAATTCATCTTTAGTGACCATTTCCAAGTGGGAGGGGATTGTTGGCTCCCCCCACTTTAACATAATTTTAATAAGAATTATTGAAATTGAATTAAGCGAATAAAACGCTTTTAGCGCTTGAAGAATTATTTAATTGTGGAAAGTTATTCGCGTAATCATCTCAGACTTGACCAGTCTCAATCAAAACGCTACTTTTAAATTTAATTTTGGAGAAATATGAAAGAAACAATCGAAGTTAAATGGGAAAAGGTGCAGCGCTCAAGCACTGGAGAAATTCTTAATTCTTCTGATGAGGCCTGTGTTTATGTATTCCTCTATAATCATTATCCATTCTATGTAGGTACAGCTGAAACTAACAACTTCAAGGCCAGGATGCTAAAGCACGAGTCATACTTTAAAACTGGAAAAAGGACTTACCTTCAGCATTCATATTTCAAAGATTTTTCTCCTTGGACAAAAGGTCTAGATCATTTGAATGAAGAAACTTTTTTTGAACACGTCTTTGTACCCGATATTTCCGGAGTTAAAAGGAAAAGCCCTAAGGACTTAATTTTTTCGACATTTGAAAGTATGCAGTTTTGGCAAAGCCTTGAGATTTTCGTTGGTAAAATGGGAAATGCTGAGAAAAAAGTAATTGTAACCTTGGAAAAAAATATTCAATTATTTCTTTTTGATCAGAACTGCACATTGAAGGATTATAAAAAACTTCATATTCCCCATACCATTTCTACTTTTTTTGGAAGACAAGAGCCGGGAAATTTCATGTTAGATTATGAGTTTAATCACGATACGACTAAAATTATTGGGAGTGATCTGGATAGACACTTAACTTCATTGATTACAGTTCGGAGATCATAAACGATTAGGTTTGTGATAGCTGTTTATTAGCTAATGAATTTTTCCACTGCAAATTTGTGTAGTTAGTTTATCTTTAAATGCCCGAAACCCTGTTAGATGATAACTATATGTTTCCTCTGTTAA
>CAMCZE010000316.1 GCA_945885655.1 Bacteriovorax stolpii
ATAAAGACTATGAATGCCACTTATGAAGTTAAGCGTACTTCGAATGGATCATTTGGGATTGAGATGTCTGAGATCAAAGATAAAAACTCTCTTGACCTTAAAACATTAAATGAATTTGAAAAATCTTTTTATGTGAATACCGGAGTCCCTCATCTTGTATTCCTCTCAAATGATGTAAAAAAAATTGATATAAAAAATCGAGGTTCGTTTTATCGGCATCACCCACTTTTTTTGAATGGAACGAATGTGAATTTTGTTCAAGTCACGGGAGATAAAAAGGCTTACGTGCGGACCTATGAGCGCGGAGTGGAGGATGAAACATTTTCTTGCGGTACAGGACTCACGGCTTCAGCTTTGGCCCTTTCTCATTGGTTTGATTGGTCAGGGGCGATTCAACTGCAAAACTTGGGTGGCAATCAAACTGTTGAAGTGGGTAACTCAATTTTTTATTCAGGCGAAGTGACTTTCTGTTTTAAGGGAGAGCTTCATCTGTGAAAGATCGAATTGACAAAGTTTTAACAGACAAAGGATTAGTGACGAGCCGATCTCAGGCCAAAAGCTTAATTGAGAAAGGGGATGTCACTTGTAATGGAGTCATAGTTAAAAAAGCGGGAGAGCTCATTGAGGTAGACTCTGAACTCATTGTGAGTGGTACACAGTTCGTAGGACGAGGTGCTTTTAAACTGGAAAAAGCCATAAGTGAATTTAAGCTGGAGATCAAAGATAAAATATTTTTAGATGTTGGTGCAAGTACCGGTGGATTCACAGAGGTTCTTTTATTAAATCATGCACAGAAAGTTTACGCTATTGATGTGGGACATAATCAGTTGGCGAATAAGCTTAAAGAAGATCCGCGTGTGATAAATCTTGAAGGAACAAATATCCGAGAGCTTCATGAATTGTCTGAGTTGGCCGATGGAGCAGTGATGGATCTTTCATTTATTTCTATTACTAAAGTCCTAGATCATGTTTCAAATTTACTTAAATCCCAGGGCTTTTTGATGGCACTTATTAAACCTCAGTTTGAGGCGGGAAGAGATCTTTTGCCTAAAGATGGTGTGATTAAGGATGAAAATCTTAGACAGAAAATTTTAAGCGAAGTGATTGCTTATGCTGAAGGGAATGGATGGGTTCATCAAGAAACAATAGTTTCACCGATTGAAGGTAAGACGGGCAATAAAGAATTTTTGAGTTGGTTTAAAAAGGCTCAATTAAATTCAAAATCGTAACGAAAATTTAGGGAATTGATCACGTTGTTCTCAGGTAGATCATTGAGTTCGCGCCAAAGGATATCACGCATAAAAATGAGGTTATAATCAAAATAGAAATTTGATGCTAAGTTGAATATGACTTTAAGATCTAAGGTCAGATTCATATCATCTCCTTTGATTGCCCAATTGGATGGATCTTGGAAGGGACGAAACCAAAGGAGGTTTTCAAAGGAAATTCTTTCATTTATTTTACTTTTCATGGCAAATTTAAACCCATGTCGAAGTCCACTCTTTTTCACAATTTTTTTTGTTTTAGTTTTATTGTCAATCGTATCTGTTTCTCTAACATCAATAAGCGGGATGTAGCTTAAGTCAAAATACTCCAAACTTTTTGATTCATAAAGATGCCATGTAAAACCAATGGCACCTACCTGCCAGTGATTTTTTGGAGTGGCAAGAGAACTGAAACGAAAAGAATTATAATTTAGAAGGGTGAGGGTGGAGACATTCTTTTTCAGGCGATGGATAACAAACTGGGCCTGGCCGGCAGTGCTTCTTGTAGATACAGAAGCGTCAGTTAGGGGATCTTTAAGTTTAGATTGTTGTTGATCGAACTGAGTTGTAAATCGGTACTTAGAAGCAATGTTGCCTCCACGAAATCCGTAACGATAACTTTCACCTTCATTAATTGACTGACGAGTAAAGGGTGAGGCGTACACTGATAAACGGTTATCAGTAAAATCTCTTTTAAAGCGTTCTTGATTAATGGCCTCTTCAACCACTAATTTTCTTTTATCAGGTCCGGTCGCATTAATAAGATCACGTTCAGTGAGTCTCTCAGGCAAATCTCTTTTGACGTTTAAAGGATTGGGCCCCTGTTCTTCTTTTTTTATTTCAACTTCAGAGATCTTGTGTTCAGTATCTAAAATATTAGCTTCAGGAAAAGGGATCTCGCGGTTAGCGATGCCTTGTATGGTGTAGGTGTAATCAAGGGAGAAGGCATTTCCATTTGGAACACGGTATAGGCGCCAGTAAGAAGTTGTTGCGGAGATTTTGATACAAATGGCACGTGAACCAAATCCGTCTACTTCGTTTGAGATTTTAATGTGGTCATTTTTGATGAGGCCATCCTCGATCCCATGATTAAGCATCACAATATTATTAGGTAAAACACGAAGAATCTTCACGTTCTTGAGGACCTCAAAAGGCTCAAGAGCAAAAACACTCATAGACAAAAAAAAACCCAAAATAATCCACATAAATAAAAGTGTAATTGATTTTGGGCGTATGAAAAGAGCTTAGTAATTGAGGACAGAATGTACCGGTAGGCCTTCTTCTTTAAAGTTATTCAAAAAAGTCAGGTTAATAAGGAGGGCCATAGAAGTGACCTTGAGTTGGTTCTTCTCACAAAGTTTCATAGCAGCTCTTAAGGTTCCTCCTGTTGCAAGTACATCATCTACCAATAGGACCTTCGCCGCTTTTGTATTTATGATCATCTCCAATGTATCTGAGCCATATTCTAGAGCATAGGATTCAGCTATTATAGGAGGAGGAAGTTTTCCCTTCTTTCTCATCGGGATAAAGCCTTTGCCTTTAAGTTGGGCCATGGCAGCTCCTAGGATAAACCCACGAGACTCAATACCTACCACATGATCAATTTCATCCCAGTTAATTCCTTGCGAGATGGCCTCAATGACTTCAGAAAATCTTTCCTGAAGTAAGGGAGTGATGTCTTTAAAAATGATACCTGCTTTTGGAAAGTCAGGAACGTTTCGAATGTGGGATTCAAAAGGATGCATAAGGTTTCTCCGTAGGAAAATGAATGCATCCTTCATACATCGGGAAGGTCCTTATTGTCTAAATG
>CAMCZE010000317.1 GCA_945885655.1 Bacteriovorax stolpii
GAGATCAAAAACCATAATGAACGAGTAGAGCTGGTTAATAAGCTTGATGACAATGCCGTAACCCTCACTCTTACATGGGCCGATTTTTCTGATAATGAAAGTACTTGTGCCACTCAAGATTTAGATGTTGAGCTCTATGATTCAGCTAATAAGTTAGTGAGTTCAGGAGTACTGATTCAATCCGGTTCAGCACCAGATCCAAAAAATCCTAAAGACATACATTCTTGTTATGCTCGTGAAACCATGACATTAAGCTCTCTTGAGCGAGGCACGTATTTTGTGAAGGTTATTTCAAAAAATGATCGTCTTACAAAATTTCGTGTGATCATGACTGAAACAAAAATAGGCACGATTGAATTTTCTGACTTAAATCCAGGTTCAGAGATCATGCCTCCGGCCGACAATGCTCGGGTTCTTACTGTTGGTGAGGGCACAGATTTTTCTGCCACAGGCCCCACTTCAGATGACCGAGTTAAGCCGGATACAATTGTAGAAAACGGTCGGGTGGATTTCACTAACGGCAATCAAACTGCCGGAAGCTCAAATGCAGCGGCCATGGTGGCAGGAGCTGTTACCGTTTTAAAGGCCCAGGATTCAAACTTAACCGCCGAAAGACTTCTGGCCCATACCTTAAGTGCCAGAGCTACCTTGAAGGTGCCTGCAGGACTCATAAAACTGAATCTTGTTCCTGATTGGGTCAAGGCCTTGATCCCTTATGGTGGGATCGTAAGACAAGATGCCGGCACAAGACGGATCGTGATTCTTTCTCGTGAAAATCCAACTAAGATACCTCTGCTTCAGAGATATGCGCTTCAGATGATAAAAAAGAGCGATATCATCGCTTGTGTGCAAAATATGAGTTCATGTTCAGTATTTCCGATCGAACAAGACTTTCATATCGAAACACCGTACGTGGAATTCCGACAGCTCATCAATGGGGAGAGTAAAACCCATGCGGCCATTTGGACCACTCCCTTAATAAATTCACTTTAATTTCAGAAGGTGCCAACTTCATCCGGATGAAGTCACCTTCCGTCCCAATCCCATTTTCATACTTGCCCGCTGATTACAATGAAAACACAAAAGCCTGATATTCTCGATGGTATTGGTTCCACCCAGAGCATATGGTTTTGCATGATCAAAATTGAGCCTATGCTGAGAACCACAGCTTACACATTTTTTATCTCTTAAATAAACCTTTCGTTTCACTTCTGCAGAAATAATCCGCCCTGTGACTTTTGTTCCCTTAGATCGTTTGGGATTTGAGGTTTGTTTAAATTTCTCTTTCTCAACTTTTTCTTTAAGTGAGGCGATCATGAGTTTCATGAGCTCATCAGAACTTATTTGTTTGCCGAGAAGCTTTTTTACTTCATCCAGGGCCTCGAGAGTTTCATCGGATAAGATATAAGACACTTTTGTCTTTTTATCAGAGATTCTTTTTTTAGTTTCTCGGCCCGGCTTTTCAACACCTGAGATGCCAAATAGCTTTTTGTCTGTTTCTTTTTTTGTGAGATTTTCAATCTGGCCCAAGATGTTTTTTTTCTCTTCAAGATCTTTTATCTTGTTCTCGCGGCAAAACTGATTCACTTGTGAAATATGACTTAGGCTTAATATTCCTTGGTCAATTTTTTCTTCAAGCTCTGGCATATCGGCCAGAAGGCGCGCGGCCGTAATTCGAAGATGAGCGCTACCTTCACAAAGGCCCAGATCCTTCACACACCAATCAAAAAGACTGGTGAACTTCCAGTCGCTATAGAGCCTGCGGCGATCCACTTCTTTAATGTGGTGAAGCAGAAGAGTGGTCGCACGGTTCTCCTGACTGGCGGCCCGTTTTGAATCCATTCGTAAAATATTATTTGTGAGATGTTGTAAATTCATACTTGATTTTTACGTAAAAGATACGTATAAGTCAAGAAGAAAAAAAATGATGACTTCATCCAGATGAAGTCATCATTTTTATTTACGCTTGAGGCCTGTGGATTCCTCCTTAATGGTAAAATGAACAAGAACGGCATTAAGAATGGTAAGTGATAATTCCGTATATTCACTTGAATAGATCACGTTAACGTTTTCAATTGTTTTAGTCATAGGAGAGATATAACCAGTTCGCTCATGTTTCTTTTCAATAATAAGAACATCTGAATGTTATGTAGGCTCAATGGATTATCTAAAGTTAGAATTTTCATAAACTGTAAAATCAAAAACGAGAGCGTTTAAGACCGATGAAAGGAGTGCTGTCGCAAAAATCGTTTTCATTAAATCTCAAGATTAAGTATTAGGAATTTGTTATGATATTAACTATGAAATCTACTTTGCAAAATACCAGAGACTCAATCCCACCCTGCTTGCCACCTATTTGGGCGAAAACAGGCCATCTGCAGACTATCTTGGGACATCTTTTACCGTCACCAAAACTTTTCGAGTTAGGTGAAGAATTTAGAATTCCATTAAATAAATCCACAGAGTTTATTCATACGACATATATAAAAGGTACTGTGCCTGTAGTGGTTTATCTTTTTCATGGGCTAGGTGGGGATTCAGAATCAGCTTACATGCAGCGTACGGCCCTCGTCGCTCGAAGCCTTGGTTATCATGTTTTCATAAATAATCACCGAGGCTGTGGAAAAGGTATGGGCATGGCCACTGAGCCTTACCATTCAGGACGGGCCGAAGATATTTCTAAGGTCATAGCATTTGGACGACAAAAATGTCCTGAGCACAAACATGTGGCAGTGGGGTTTAGTTTAAGTGCTAATGCACTTTTGCTGCTTGCTGCACGGGTGAGAGCAGAAATTCTTCCTGATATGGCGATTGCGGTGAATGGGCCCATCCATTTAGACCGCGCTTCGATTAAACTCACCCAGGGACTTAATCGTATATATGATAAAAGATTTGTTTTAGATCTTAAGCAATACCTCTTAAAAAATTCATCTATGAAAATGGGTAGGGTCAAAGACTTGAGGGACTTTGATGAGATTTATACGGCGCCTCGAGGTGGTTTTAAAGATCGAGCCGAGTACTATGATGTCTGTTCGGCCAAACAGGATTTAAAACGACTTGAGATAC
>CAMCZE010000318.1 GCA_945885655.1 Bacteriovorax stolpii
TGCTATTGAAAAATACGAAGAACAAGGTCTCAGAGAATTTTATATTTCTAAAGACTATATTCAGTATTTTACAACTTTTGTTACCAGTAATCTGATTGAAAAACTCGAAAGAGAAGACCTCTCTTTGGAAGAAAGAATTCTCACGACAGCGAACGCTCATGAGATCGTGCGAGAATCAATTACCATTATGGGTTTTGAACAATCAAGCCTAGACCTGTCTGATGCTTCTATTAACTCCATGGTTAAGTCAGTAAAAAACTCACCCCAGGTCGCAAGCCTTCTGAAATTCCTTTTCTCTAATAAAGTCGCCTACGCTTATCAAAGCAGCCACTTACTTGCTCTTATGTGCCACTATGTTCTTTCAAAACAGAGCTGGTATAAGCCTGAGCATCTTGAAATTTTAAGTTTTGTATCGTTTTTCTCAGACGTCACTCTGAAGTCTAATCACCAGATGCAAATCTCTTCCATGCGTGAGCTCGCTGAATCAAATTTAACTGATGAAGAAAAAAATCAAGTTATGAATCATGCCCGTGATGCAGTTGATATCCTCGATAAACATCCTGGCGCAAGTGAGTATATCCGAACAGTACTTCTTCAATCTCATGGGGCCCTTGATGGTGTGGGGCTAGAAGAAAATCCAACCGAGGATCTACACCCCCTTTCTCGTATTTTCATCATTGCAGATTGTTTTGTTAAAATGCTTCTCAATCCGAATATGCCTTCCACAAAAAAAGATATTTTGCCACTGCTTATGGCGCGCTTCACTAACCCTAGTTATCAGAAGATAATCAAGGCATTAGAGCAGAAATTTGATTAATCCCTCCCTCATTTTTAACAAGTTAGTTGTTGACAGATTTTCTCTACCCAGATTATGATCATGAAATCTTTTCGTTATGCGGGTATAGCTCAGTTGGTAGAGCGTCTGCTTGCCATGCAGAAGGTCGCCAGTTCGAATCTGGTTGCCCGCTCCAAATCAAAACCAAATCTAAAAAGGCTCCTTCTGGGAGCCTTTTTTATTTCTACTTCATCCGGATGAAGTGAGTTTATGCTAAACTAAATCTATGATGAATCTTAGGTCCACCCTAAAACTGGCCCATTCCTTACTTGATCAAAATAAAATCGAGCATGCCATGATTGGCGGGCTGGCCTTGGCCTGTTATGGCTCAACCAGAGCAACTATAGATCTTGATATTCTCATCCGTGAAGACCATAAGGACCAAGCTAAAGACATCCTCCTTAGGAATGGATTCACTCTCGTTTATGAAACACAAGAAGTTATGCAGTTTGCAGGAATTGGTTATGTCGACATCTTATTGGCAAGAAGACCTATTTCTCAAAGAATCCTAAGTGAGGCCAATGCTAACGGCCCTGAAGGTATTCATTTTGTGAAATCTGAAGATCTTATTGGATTAAAAATTCAAGCTTACATAAATGATCCATCCCGAGAACTTCAAGATAAAGCCGATATTCAGTTCTTGATTGAGAACGTAGAAGGGATGGACTGGGAAAGAATTAAAACATACGCTGATTTATTTTCACAATGGGATGCAATCAATGACATCAAAAATAAAATTAATAAATCTTGATGAGTATTTTAAATTCCTAGAAGAGTATTTTGAGCTTTTTAAACTTAAAATGCCTAAAAGACGCCCTATTCTAGGGAACAATTTCAAATTATAAACCTAATCAGATCGAAGTTCTTACGGCCATGATTGATTTTGAGTCACTGATGAAATGGAATCATCGTACGCTACGACAAAAAAGATAATGTTATAAGTGTTGATATGACTGATTCCATGAAGTTTTTTGCAAGCTCAGACACGATGATGCTCCCTTAAGAGGTCTGAGCTTTTCTTGGCATTTCAGAATCGACCATAAGACGTAAAATCAAGTGTGTTAAAGAAGGCAAGAATTATAGATTTAAAAAATCTGACGTCATTAGCATTGCTACTTAAGCACGGTTTCAACACTAACGACGGAAAGTTTACCATTTTTAGGCTCTAGATTAACGATGAAAGCATCTTCCTGGAGATGCGCACCCAGATGAACGACTTGATTATCCGATCCCACAATATGACTTAAGCCTTCTGGGCCACTCCCTTCATATCCATCAAGTTTGTTCTGTGAGAAGTTTGCTTGTAGTAAGGGTATCTTCCAGTGAGTATGGTTTAAAAATACCTTTGACTCTACCCAGCGGCTTTCCTGAGTCCATCCCCAGTATCCAGGCCAAAGGATGGCATCAACACTCTCTGGATTAAAATACATCCAAGGCGCATTTTCGGCTTCATGGCATATCAAAATAGCGAGTCGATACCCTCTCACTTGGAGAACCTTAGGAGCTGAATCAGTTGGTAGTGAAAAGAAATTTTTCTCTGAGTCGGTCAAACCAATTTTATAAATCTGCTGTTTTCCATTTTTTGCAAAGACAAATCCAGAGTTATAAATGTTGCCTTCTCTTACGATGGCGGTAGGAAGAACAACTTGAACACCTGTGCGATTTGACCACTCTTGAATATTTTCTAGGTATGGTTGAAGAACGGCCTCAGAGCACTCGGAAATTTTCGAAGAAAATCCAGAAAGACTGCACTCAGGAAAGAGGATAAGGTCCACACCCCGGCCCTCAAACCCAAATCCGTCATTAAGCTCACTCAAACCATTCTCGTGACGTTTCAGTCACAAAAAAATCCCAATCCCATTCTGCTCTGAGATTAGTTATGTCGTTTCATCAAAAAAATCCTCCTTGTCGCCCCAAATTTTCCTCATGTCTGGACAACTTTGCACACAAAGTGGTGTTTAAAGGCACACCACTGCCTTGCGCGGTATAGCTCAGTTGGTAGATTAATATTCGAATGTCAAAGAGCTGGACTTAAGGCCAGTTACTCAAAGGAGAAGGGCCTCAAGCGATCCTTATCGATCTCAAAAAATAATCCACACAAAATCATTCGTAGTTTTTCTACCTCCCTATGTAAGTAATCCATTAATCGTATCTCAAGATAACGAGCACTCTTGATGAACTCG